>JBBQSW010000134.1:0-8980 GCA_038213575.1 Chitinophagales bacterium
GTACCACCCGTCGCAATTCTTTATAGGAGTTTTCTTGCAAACGCAGATTTTCGGTCAATCGGGATACCACTTTTGTTTCTTTTTTAGAAAGTTCTTCCAGTGCTGATTCAAGATTCCATTTGGCGCTCACCAACAACCCACCTACCCCATCGTGGATTTGTCGCGCAATTCGATGGCGGCCTTCTTCTTCTCCTTCAAATCTAGCCCGCATGAATTTTATTTCCTGGGTTTTTAAAATATTATCAAGTTCCTCTTGAATCAATTTCTGCTTTTGGGCCAATAATTTATTTTTTTGATAACTATAAATTGAAATACTTACTATAAATAAGATTAAAAGAATAGATACAAACCACAATATCTGTTTCTCCTGAATACTTTTCGCAATCTCTATTTTTTTATCTATTATCTCAATCCTATTATTTACCAATGCTTTAGATACCCTTCTGTCATTGTTGGAAAATCGATCGGTCACAAATGCAATATCTCCGGCAGCTCCTATTTTTTCTAACAAGGTATTCATTTCGTTCAGTGCTAATCTAGCTTCCTCCATCTTGTTTTCTCCTTCGTACTGATTTGCAAGATTATAATAACCGTTCAGTAAAATAGCAGAGTCCATGAGTTCCCCGCCCAATTTAACCCCCATTTTCGTTTCCTTTTCTGCTTGTTGATAATCGTCTAAAAAAGCTGCAGCCGCCCCCATATTCATTCGGGTATATGCCTCAAAACGTTTATTTCCAAGCTGCTCAAAGATAACAACGGCTTTCTGGAAGTATTCAATCGCTGTTTTTAGGTCTTCATCTTTTCCATTCTTATAATAAAGCTCGAGCAGAATACTGCCTTTAGTATTAAAACATGTCCCTTTTTCATTTTCGAGTTTGCTATTTTTTAGGATAGATTCACAGAGATAACAATTGGCCAATGCCTTGTCAAAATCTCCTTCTTCAAGTGAAAAATTGGCAAAATTGTTATAGATTCTGGCCAAGCATGAAGTGTCTTTCAAAGACTCTGCTAAAGGTTTTGCCTCTTCAAGGTAGATTAAAACGGAATCCATCCGAGGGTATTCTTTGGTGGCCATGGAGGCACCCAAAGCTACCAGGGCATTCAGTATAAGTGATTCGTTTTTAATGTTTCTGGCAATAGAAAGACTCTCTTGAATCGGTAAAACTGAACCGTCTAAATCGCCTTCATTGTAGCGCGCCTTTCCCAATACTAAAAGAGCCTGACTACGGGTGATTTTATCAAGTTTGGATCGAGACAAAATCGTTTGGGCATAGATAAGTGCAGAATCGGGGCGATTGCGTCCTAAAAACTGATTCCCATCAGCAAGTATAGTAAGTGGGGGCGCTACGGTGCTGGATTGACTAAATAGGATCTGTGGAAAAAACAATACGATTAATAAAGTGAGCGTTTTCATAGATGTTTTAAAATAAACCCATGCAACAAAACACATCTGGCGGAGCGTGTTTGCCAAAGTGTGGCACACCTAAAATTACTGCTTGAAAACCAATAATTTAAAAAGGTGTGCCACCCTTTCGTCAACGATCACGTGTGGTGCGCTTGTTGCATGGTATGTGACAAAATATTTTCAAGGGCTTGGAAATACAGATAACATAATAAGTATCTCACTGTAACCAAGTCAGACTTGTTTTACCCTTTCGAGGTGGTTTAGCGTAATTGCTGTTACCTGCTACATTCCCTTCAAATATAAAAGTCTGATTCAGCGTCAAAACTGCTTTCAGATTCTGGTTGGTCGTAAATTTGGTCGGGTCAGTCGTTACACCGCTGTTTCCAAGTGTAAATGTAGGTGTACAACTATTCGTAGCAAAGATAACTGTTTCGCTTAGTGCTCCAAGACCAGCATCAAATACTACGATGCAACTCGGATGGATGTACTTCGTCGTGCCTACCGATTCGGTTTTTACAAATAGGTAGGGTGCGCAGGTTTGCATTTGGCTAGTTACGGAAGCCTGTTCAGTGTCAGCGTCTTCAAAAGCGATGATGGTCGTGCGTTCAGCATTGTTGTCGCCTTGAATCTCAATGTCAAGATACGTTCCATCACTGTCAATCGCCCAATGTTTAAAACGATAGAGCGTGTTGGCAGCGGAGCCCGTGGTCGTGTAGTCAATCGTGATGCGTGTGCCGCCTGGTTTTACGGCACTCACATTGCTCAGGTCGGTGTCGCCGGATGCGTCTACTGGTACAAGCAGCAAGAGGTCGTACATAGTACCGCCCCCACTTCGCTTTGCTAAATAGGCATAAGGTGCAAGTCTGGTAATGTTACTCATAGGAGAGAATAGATTGTGAAGAAATACTCAGAGCGGGTTGTTTGACGGGGATTAAAAAGCTATAACTTGGTTCAGAAGTCTAGAAGCCGTCAAAAATGTTCTCATTTGATCTTTTGGGGCATGTCATTCATTGGTTTAATAGATTGGTCTTCGTTTTGGTCAGGAAATTCATTGATTTTTCATTCTATCGAGGCATTTTTTTGTTGTTTCAACAAACCGGGCGGCATGGGTAGCCGCCCGGCGCGATTTGGTGTTTTAGTGGTTCGCCAGGGTTATACCAAAAATGTTTTCTTAGATGTCTGTTGCAAACTGGGAAATACAGGGATGAGAAAGCAAACTACCCATGACAGATGCGGCAAAGCAAAAGTCCGCTGCCACACTGCGCCTTGGATGGCACAAAGGTGCAGTACCCTTTCAAACTTACAAGGGTTTAGGGTTGTATGTTTCCATACCTTTCTGCAAAGGGGGGATCAAAGGGCTGAATAGCCCTCCAGCCAATCAGCAATTTTTCGGTCGTTTGCCAGTCTGGGCACTTTGTTTTGGCCACCGAGTTTGCCTTCGCTTTTCATAAATTCACGGAAGGAATCGCGACGTAAAGGCCGGATTTTCAGCGTTCGGAGAATATTTCCTGTGATAAGGTCGTGGTAATAAATATTCTGCTGGCGCATGGCTGCATCCACTTCCAAGGCAAATTTTTCAAGATCATCGGGAGCGTTGTCAAACTCAATAAACCACTCGTGGTACGGCAACCCGCCTTCGGAAGGGGTCACCTGCGGCGCAACACTGAACTCGACGATTCGAATCCCTGCTGCATTGGCAACAGGAAGCAAACTTTCTTCCACTTCCTTGCCAATAACGTGTTCGCCAAAAGCCGAAATGAAATGTTTTACCCGCCCGCTCACCACAATTCGGTAGGGGTTTTTGCTCACGAACTGAACCGTGTCGCCGATGCTGTAACCCCAAAGTCCGGCGTTGGTATGGAGTATAAGCGCGTAGTTCACCCCAATTTCCACCTCACGAAGCCAGAGCCGAGTCGGATTTTCCTTAAAAATCTCGTCAGCGGGCACGAATTCAAAAAACATCCCGGCATTGACATTTAACAAAAGCCCTTGACTCGGGTACACATCTTGAAACGCAATAAAACCCTCCGAAGCCGGGTAAGTCTCGAAAGTATCAATCGGGCCACCCACCAATTCCTCAAGTTTGGCCCGGTACGGCTCGAAATTCACGCCGCCCATACCGAACACAGAATAATTTGGAAATATCTCCAAAATGGTACGCTTCCCGGTCCGTTCCAAAAGCCGCTCATAGTACATCTGGACCCAAGGCGGAATGCCAGAAATGAGCCGCATGTCTGTGTTAACGGTCTCATCTACAATACGTTCCAGTTTTTCTTCCCAATCTTCAATGCAGTTGGTTTGCCAGGAAGGCAATTGATTCGTACGCAGCCAGGCGGGTACGAGGTGGTTGGAAATGCCACTCAGACGGCCTGTTGGGATGCCATTCACAGTTTCCAGTTCCGGGCTTCCGGAAAGAAAAATCATCTTCCCATCCAGCCATTCGCCATTTCCGGTTTTGGCGAAATAGTTGAAGGCCGCATTCCGCGCTGTACCAAAATGAAGGGGGGTGCTTTCCTTACTCATCGGGATGTATTTCACCCCGGAAGTTGTGCCGCTTGTCTTGGCAAAATAGGCTGGTAAACCAGGCCACAACACATCCCTTTCCCCACGCTTCACCCGTTCGATGTAGGGTTTCAAGTCCTCGTAGTCGCGGATCGGGATGGCCTGTTTAAAATCCTCGTAGGTCTTGATTTTTGAAAAATCATGGTCGCGGCCAAAAGCTGTGTTGGACGCTTGTGCCACAATTTTGAACATGATTTTTTCCTGGATATCAACAGCTTGTGCCGACCAGCGCGCTATAGAACGGGCAATATATTTTGCAAACGGGCGGACAAGAAAGGAGCGAAAGGCCATGATTTTGAATGACGATAAGAAGGGCAAAGTATACGCAAAGGTACGATTGTCCGTGGTTTAACGGCTTCAACTCACCAGGTGACGGTCAGTCACCTGGTGAGTTGAAGCCGTTAAACCATGCCTTCATTTCTGCGAAAACTCAAATCCGCACCAATCTTCCCCTCGACACGGCCTCACCCACTCCTATTCGATAAGCAAAAACGCCTTTGCCCGGCAATGCAGAAGCAGGAAGCCGCAGTGTTTGCAAACCTGTTTCCAGATCGTAAACCTCAGAAAAGACCCTGCGCCCATTCAGGTCGAACACCTCTAAGTGTGCAGACGCATCCTTTTCGATCAAAATTTCAAAGGAAGTTTCAGTTGCAAAAGGGTTGGGGTGCGGCGGAAAAAATGTGGCCGAAGCATGGGGCTTTTCCCCAAAATGAAGCAGCCATGGATGGCGGTCTGGGGCACCTTTACCTCGGGCAGTGTAAACTTCTGGATACAGGTTTTCGGAACTCAATAGGAGTCCTTCTGAGATTTTAGTCGCAACTATAGCTTTGATTTTTAGTCCAAAAATCGTTTTTTCTTCGTCAAAAAACGCCCCAATACCCTGGTCGCACAGCGCACGCAATTCAGAACCCCGTAGCGTGTAGTGGTCTGAGGCCAAGCCTTCCACCCCCAGAATTTGGAGTTTGGCGGGATCTGCCTCCATTGCGATTTGCCAGCCTTCGAGCACAGCAGATTCCGCCAGATGGAAGCTTATGGTAGCTTCTTCACCCGCCTCTAGCCAACGGTTGTCGGTTCGCAGGAGCTTGGGCGGCGACGTGTAACGGTCGTCAGCGCCCGGCTCGCCAGTGAGCGAGGCTGAGCCATTCACATCGCCGTATTTGATGCCAATAAAGTTGAGATTTTGAAGCGTTATGTCATTCTGTATATTGGTGAGTGTTATCTGGTAAGTGTCTTTGAGCGCAGTGAAATTGGCGACCTGCGAAGGATCTGCCACAGGGCGCGTAATCCGCCAGGCGGGTACATTTGGGAACGTATCATAGATCCCAAGAATGAGTTTGCGGGTTTCTACAATGTCAAAAGTTGTGACGGAATTGCTCTTGTTCACATCGGCTGCCACCGTTTGATAAACGCTGGTGAAAGGTTCAAGGGCAAGGATGTGCTTGGAAATCAGTACCAAATCGTACGTTGTCACCCCAACCACCGATCCGAGGGTACGTTCTGCCCGAATAGTCGCCTTATAATCCTCGCCGAATGGAATATTGTCAAGGTGAAGCGCATAGCAAGAGTCTACGACGGTTTGAGAATAATTCGTGGTCAAAGGGAAGGCCGCTCCTGGGAGGGTTTCAAACAAGGTTTTGAGTTTGAAATTAAGGAGTTTTTTATTTGCACTTGTTCTTGCACAACCATTAAAATAAACATCGGCGTCGTTGTTACAGATACAATCATTGTTGCCATCTTGAATGAGCACATAGTTGTTACAAACATTGGCAAGGCCATTGCCATCTTTTGCCCACACTTCAATACTATTGAACCCTTTATCGCAAGAACCAAAAGTCAGGCTCGTTTGGTTGGGAAATCCCGTCCCATCTCCCGCTTTTCGGATACCTAGTTGGAGTTGGTTGAGGGGCGTACAATTGTCAGACATCGAAAGGATGAACTGGGAAGCCATAAAGCTCTGTTGACAATCGGGATAGCTCAAGCCCTGCGTTAAACCATTGATACACAATAAACTGGGCGGTTGGCAATCTTTTACCTGAATGAGATAAGTGCACTGGGTAAGGTTTCCGCAGTTGTCGGTCGCCTTCCACGTTATCTTGTGCGTTCCTTTTGCCATCGGCCCAGACACGGTGTCATTCGACGATTGAATGTCCACCACATTGTCGTTGTTTAAGTCAATTTTGTAAGAATAATTAATGTTCTGGCTACCACAGTTGGTCACGGCCTTTTCTACCAGAAGCACATTACCTTCTGCACAACTATTCTGATTGAGACAAAAGGTTTTGTCCGAGCAAGCCGTAATCCAGGACATTTGCTGAGCGGCAAGCCCATGGACAAGAAGGAGCGGAAGAAATAGTATGAATCGCTTCATGGATAAGATAGTATTTTGAAAAGGCTTGCAAAAATAGTTCTAACCCAGCGTTTTTTGTACAGCTTGTTTTTTTTGTTTAAGTTTTTTTGCCGTAAAAGTTAAACAAAACTTTGACAACCTGCGTTTAGGACTTATATTTGCATCCCTGCTACATTTGTAAAGTGAAAAATAATCCTTTTTGAAGTGAAAAAAGTCGTTGTAATTGGTTCTGGATTTTCGGGCTTGGCAGCCGCGTGCTGCCTGGCTTCTGAAGGTTTTGAAGTCACCGTTTTAGAGAAAAATGACTGCCCGGGTGGTCGGGCGCGCCAATTTGAGGCTGAAGGCTTTGTGTTCGACATGGGCCCGTCCTGGTATTGGATGCCCGATGTATTTGACCAGTTTTTCGCAATTTTTGGCAAAAAAGTCTCTGATTACTACGATCTTGTCCGACTTGACCCTTCGTATCAGGTTTTTTTTGGGCAAAACGACCGGGTGGAAATCCCGGCCAAAATGCTGGAGTTGGAAAACCTTTTCGAGCAAATTGAACCTGGGAGTGCTGCGAATCTACGGAAATTTTTGACAGAAGCAGAATACAAATACCGTGTGGGCATGGGAGAATTCGTACACAAACCCAGCCACAGCATCTGGGAATTTGCAGACCTGCGGGTGCTTTCCAGCCTCCTGCGCTTGCAGATGTTCACACCCATGTCTCGCCACGTTCGGCAACTTTTCAAAAGCGAAAAGTTGATTCAATTGCTCGAATTTCCAGTGCTATTTCTAGGCGCAACGCCCCAAAATACACCCGCATTGTACAGCCTGATGAACTATGCCGACATGGCCTTGGGCACTTGGTATCCCATGGGCGGAATGTTCAAAATTGTGGAGGCCATGACTGCCCTTGCGCGTGAGCTGGGCGTAGAAATCAAACTAAATCAAGAAGTTGCGAATATAGAAACCGCCCAAGGCAAGGCCATTGCAGCGGTCACAACGGATGGTACGCGGTATGCAGCGGATGCTTTTGTGGGCAGCGCCGACTACCACCACATCGAAACGAAATTACTGGAGCCTGCACAGCGCAACTATTCAGAAAACTACTGGGACAAGCGCGTTATGGCGCCTTCCAGCCTGTTATGGTACCTCGGGGTGAACAAACGAATAGCGGGTTTGCAGCACCACAATCTGTTCTTTGACGAAGATTTTGGCCTTCATTCGGAGGAAATTTATACTACGCCCCAATGGCCCACCAAGCCGCTTTTTTATGCGAGTGCTCCCTCGGTCACTGACCCGAGTGTGGCACCGGATGGCTGTGAAAACCTGTTCCTGCTTATCCCGGTCGCACCGGGGCTGGAGGACACGCCAGAAATCCGCGAACGCTATTTTAACGTAGTTATGGAACGGCTCGAACGACACACCGGGCAAATTATCCGTCCGCACATCGTCTACAAGCGTTCGTATGCCCATGCCGATTTTGTTCAGGATTATCATGCATTTCGGGGCAATGCTTATGGCCTGGCAAATACGCTTTTGCAAACTGCTTTCCTCAAACCAAAAATGAAAAACCGGCATCTTTCAAACCTCTGGTACACGGGCCAATTGACAACTCCAGGACCTGGAGTGCCTCCTTCGCTCATCAGTGGGCAGGTGGTAGCAAACGAAGTAAAAAACCAGCTTTAGTTATGAATCATCTCCAACTTTTTCACCTCACCTGTGCCGAGTGCAGCAGCCTCATTACCCGGCGGTATAGCACCTCATTTTCCTTGGGAATCAAGATGTTTCATCCTCGTTTCCGCGGGCCGATCTATGGCATTTACGGATTTGTTCGATTTGCCGATGAAATTGTGGACACCTTCCACGACTATCCAAAAGCCGATCTGTTTGAACGTTTCCGGCAGGATACCTGGCGTGCCATCGAGGAAGGCATCAGCCTCAACCCGGTGTTGCACTCCTTCCAACAAGTGGTACGAAAATACGGCATTGAACTTGAGCTCATCGAGGCATTTCTCGACAGCATGGAGATGGACTTGACCGAATCAACCTACGATCCCGAAGGCTACAACGAGTACATCTACGGCTCGGCAGAAGTAGTTGGGCTTATGTGTCTGCGCGTTTTTTGCGAAGGAAATGATGCTGAATATCAAAAACTTAAAGCTTCCGCCCGACGACTTGGCGCGGCTTTTCAAAAAATTAATTTCCTACGCGACATCAAAAGCGACCACGAGGAGCGCGGGCGTGTTTATTTCCCCGGGGTAGATTTCAGCCGCTTCACGCAGGAGGACAAATGGCGCATCGAAGCGGATATCAAGCTGGATTTTGACGCGGCTTTGGAGGGGATCCGAATGTTGCCAAAAGGTGCACGACTCGGCGTGTACATCGCCTACAAATACTATACTCACCTATTCTTAAAAATTAAAAGTGCGCCGCCACAACGGGTGGCAGAGGAGCGTTTTCGATTGTCGGGAAAGCGGAAGGTGTACTTGTTGTTTAGCTCGGCACTGAGGCATAAGTTGGGGGCGTTGTAGAGGTTTGAGGCTTGTTTTTCTGATATTTGAATGATACCTTTGGATGGGGTCTAGTGGCAGGGGCACGAAGTCTTTGACGGTTTGTTCGACTCTTTTGAACTGATACTTTGTTGCGCCTCAGTCATGGAGAGCCCGCTACAATCCTTC
>JBBQSW010000135.1:0-8968 GCA_038213575.1 Chitinophagales bacterium
TATATTCACCCGTTCCCTAATCCATTTCCAGATCAATGTCAACCTTCTCGTGCCATGGAAGCCCGTCTGCGTTGAGGCGTTCCATAAATGGGTCTGGATTCATTTCTTCCACGTTGAAGACGCCTTTGCCGGCCCATTTTCCTTCCAATATCATTCGGGCACCAATCATTGCAGGTACACCGGTGGTATAACTGACCGCTTGGGTTCCGGTTTCTTTGTAAGCTTCTACATGCGAGCAATTATTCCAAACGTAATAGGTTCGCTCTTTACCATCTTTCAGGCCTTTGATGCGACAACCGATGCTGGTAAATCCTGTATAATTTTCGCCCAAGTCTTCGGGTGCGGGCAACACGGCTTTCAAAAATTCGAGGGGAATAATGTCCATGCCGTTGAATTTAATTGGCAAAATACCTGCCATACCGATGTTCTGAATCACGCGCAAATGGGTCAGGTATTCTTGTCCAAAAGTCATCCAGAACCGAGCGCGACGTAGGGTCGGGAAGTTTTTCACCAAACTTTCAAGTTCCTCGTGGTAAATCAAATACGAGCGTTTGGGGCCAATCTCTGGGTAGTCAATGTCTTTCCAGATTTCATGGGGTTCGGTCTCAATCCAATGTCCGTTTTGCCAATATTTGCCCCGTTGGGTCACCTCGCGTATATTGATCTCGGGGTTGAAGTTTGTGGCGAAGGCCTTGCCATGATTGCCCGCGTTGGCGTCTACGATGTCGAGTTCGTGGATTTCGTCGAAATAATGTTTGGCTGCATAGGCGGTGTACACGGAAGTCACGCCCGGGTCAAAACCGCAGCCCAGCAGCGCCATGATGCCTTTTTCGCGGAACCGATCTTGGTAGGCCCACTGCCAAGAGTACTCGAACTTGGCTACGTCCTTGGGTTCGTAGTTGGCGGTGTCCATGTAGTTCGTACCCGTTTCGAGACAAGCATCCATGAGCGGCAGGTCTTGGTAAGGCAGCGCGACATTGATGAGCAAGTCGGGCTTAAATTGTCGAATAAGCGCCACGGTTTCTGCCACATTGTCGGCATCTACGCGGGCTGTTTCTATTTTTTTGCCCCCACCTGCCTGGCCAGCCGTGGCGGGCAAGTAAGCCGCATGGATGGCATCGGCAATGGTATCACATTTTGATTTGGTGCGCGAAGCGAGCATGATTTCGCCAAACACGTCGCGGTGCTGGGCGCATTTGTAGGCAACTACGCGGCCTACGCCGCCTGCGCCAATGATGAGGACTTTGGACATTTCCTTAATGGTAAGTGATAAGTGATGAATGCTAAATGAGGCAACGTTTTGAATGCCAAATTTGATAAAAGAAAATAAAAAAGAGCGCGCAAAAGTAAGCAGAAGGTCTGCTTTTTTGAAGGCTTTGATACCTTCGTGCTGTTTCGTAATTTGTTAATTAGCAATAATTTAATAGATCAATATGCATACCCTCTGGCAAGGCGTTTATCCCGCCCTCACGACTCCTTTCTCTGAGTCTGATTCGGTTGATTTTCAAATGTTTGAAAAAAATATGGAGGCTCAGATTGCCGCTGGCGCAAATGGCCTTGTATTGGGCGGAACGCTCGGTGAAGCCAGCAGCCTGCTCAATGAAGAAAAGTATGAACTCGTGCGCTTCTGCGTCGAAAAATCTGCCGGGCGTGTGCCTGTGGTGATGAACATTGCTGAACAAACCACCCGTGCTGCCGTGGCCGCTGCTCAGGAAGCCGAGCATTGTGGAGCAAGTGGGCTCATGCTTTTGCCCCCCATGCGCTATAAAGCTGACGACCGCGAAACTTTAGAATATTTCCGAGCGGTGGCGGAGGCAACACCGCTTCCGATTATGATCTACAACAACCCGGTGGATTACAAAATCTTGGTGACGCTCGAAATGTTTGACGTGATGACCGATTGGCCCACCATCCAAGCGGTGAAAGAAAGCACCCGCGACGTGAGTAACGTCACGAGAATGCTCAACCGATTCGGCAACCGTTTTAAAATCCTTTGTGGAGTAGATACCCTCGCACTGGAAAGCCTTCTGCTGGGCGCACACGGATGGGTGGCGGGTCTCGTGGACGCTTTTCCGCGCGAGACTGTGGCGATTTATCGCCACGCCAAATCGGGTCAGCTGGAGGAAGCTCGGCGGCTTTACCAATGGTTTTTGCCCTTGTTGGAGTTGGATATTCACCCAAAATTGGTGCAGTACATCAAACTGGCCGAAGTGGCCACGGGGCTTGGCACGGAATACGTCCGAGCACCGCGCCTAAAATTGGAGGGTAGTGAACGCGAACAGGTTTGGAATGTTATCCAAGATGCGTTGGCTAGAAGACCCATGCTTTAATCAATGAAACGGACAAAAATTACAGAGCTAAGTGCCTATTTGCCTGAGCGGCGGGTGAGCAATACGGAGATAGAAGCCCGTGTCAACAGTCGTGTCCCGATTCTGCCAATGGGCGGGCTGGAAAGACTGTTCGGTATCCGTGAGCGAAGGTTTGCGGCTGAGGGTGAACAGGTTTCCGATTTGGCGGTGGAGGCTGCAAAGCCGATTTTGGAAAGTTTTGGTGCGAAAAACATTGAATTTTTGATTTTTTCCTCCGCTTGTGCCGACCTTATTGAACCCGCTACTTGCAATATCGTGCAGCACAAACTGGGCCTCCAGTGCCCAGCCATGGATGTGAAAAATGCGTGCAACAGTTTTGTAAGCGGCTTAATGACAGCCAGTAGCCTCATTGCTGCCGGAATTTGTGGGAATGTGCTGGTTGTGAGCGGCGAAAAACCCAGTGACGCCATCCGTTTGGACTTTGAAAATGCAGCGCAAATCAGCCAATACCTCGCCGCCTTAACTTTTGGAGATGCAGGTGCAGCCGCGTTGGTGACGGTTTCCGACGACGACAGCGGGTTTCAGTTTCAACGCTTGATGACGAAAGGGGAGCATTGGGAGCTTTGTACCGTAAAGGGCGGGGGCTCACTTTTCCCACACGACCCGACGCAGAATTATTTTGAAGGCAGAATGGTAGAATTAAAAGAGGTATTGGCCACGGAGGCGCGAAACTTTTTTTCTGCCTGTTTGAAAGAAGCCCATTGGCGGCCAGATGAAATCCAACATCTATTCACGCACCAGGTTTCTGTTGGGTCGCTCGAAACGATTGCCGAGCTCACAGGAGTTTCGCAGCGCCGTATCGAGCCAATTTTTCAAATGTACGGGAACACGGTCTCCAGTTCTATCCCGCTTGCGATGCACCAGCGATTACAAAGAGGAGAAATTCAAAAGGGAGACAAAATTGCGTTGCTCGGGCTGGCTGCAGGCGTGAGTGTTTCGGTGCAATTGATGGTTTGGTAGGTTTCACGCAAGGCACGGAAGGTTTTACGCAACGATAATTTCACGCAACGGTTGGCATGGACGAAGGCACAACGCCTAGGAGTGCTTTCCGTTCCCTGCATTGTTGGGCGATTTTAACAAATGTATTAAATCTGCTGAAACAGCATGTCCAAGTCTAACTGGTACAGCATTGCCAAGTTGTCGCATCGCCTCTGTCCATGATCCGAGTATAGGATAGTCATCAGGGAATGTCTGCATACGCTTTGCCTCAAGTATTGTAAAATACCTGACGGAACCGTTACTAAATCTTATCATGTTTTCTCCGCCTGGAACACCATGGTCACCTGCCTTTAATGCCTTGGACGGTTGGTCTATTTCGCTTCCTGTATGTCCTGCATAAGATTTTGCTCCTCCGCGATAATAATGTTCTGGATGATAATTTTTTACTTTTTGTGGGTTGGGCAAATCCATAATTGCATCCCTCACAGTTAACCAAGGCTTCAAGGTTGGAGGGAAAAAGCCATGCTTGTCTACCAATCGCCTTTTCTCTATATCCATAATCAGAAGGTTACCTTCTGATGGTTTAATGTTGTGCTTGCCCCAATATTCTTGTGTGACATATTTCGTCCATAATAATGCATCCTCTGAATGCGTCTCGCTTGGAAAACTCCAAGAGATATTAAGATCATTACGAACTCCTACAATAATAACACGTTCTCGCTTTTGAGGGACGCCGTAATTCGCAGCATTAACCAGCCTAAATACTACGTTATATTGAAGAACTTGATAACTACCTTTTGTATGTGTTTTTTCAAGTTCAGAAAGATGTTCCTTCCAATCATCCGTCTCCTTTGTGACCTCGGGATAGGTCAGTTGAAGGATAATATAGTTAAAATATGCTGCAAATGATTTTCGCAAAAGCCCTTTTACATTCTCAAAAATGAAAGCCTTAGGCGTAAGTTGCCGTATTGCCGAAATGGCATAGGGAAACATATCACGTTCATCATCAAACCCTTTTGCTTTCCCTCCAACGGAAAAGGGTTGACACGGCGGACCGCCCGCAATGAGATCAACCCCGGAAAATCGTTGAAAATCAAAATGTCTCACATCCGTTTCATATACAATTTCAGGGCTGTAATTGTATCTGAGCGTTTTACAGGCATCCGAATTCCATTCTACAAATGCTGTATGATTAGCACCTGCAATTTCAATTCCTTTTGCAAGTCCACCAGCGCCTGAAAAGAGTTCAAGACTATTCAGCATCTTTTCGGTTTTTAAGGGTGAAATATTCTGCTGCCTTTTCTTCAACCTTGTCGATAGTTGAGGAATGTCCAAGACATTTTTCCGCCCAAGGCCTACCAGGATGTATAGTATCCCATTCTGATTTTGCTTGATTATATCTACCAGAACCAGGGTCGTGATTGCCAAAACCATCAATCTTCGTGTTCCACATGGGCTTGTAGTGACGTATCAATGCGGCTTCAACCGTACCAATCAGGTGATTAGCACCATCTTCTAAAATCACAAACCTGCTAAAAAAGTCTTCCTGCTCAAGATTTTTAGCCTGATTTACACTTTTGGCATGTTCATTTAATCGCCTGAAAAGTTCAAAAGTAACAGAACCTATTTTTGTATCTCGTGCTTGTCGCCATCCGCCAGGAACGGCTTTTCCGACATAGATAGGTTGGTGAAATTCAAGCCTATTTTGTTCATAAAGGGTCTTATAGTACTCACTTTTCCCTATGTAGTAAATTGCATAAACTCCCGTTCCGTGAAACCTTGTTGGAGGAGGAAGTTTATGGACGGGAGTACCATTAAAAAAGCGAATAGTATCCTTGATGATTTCTTCAAAGGCCTCTGACTTGTAAATATGCTTTTCTCGATCAAATATGACATCCATACAACAAAGATAATGTTTTGTCCCCGTTTCAGTTTCTATATATTATCGCCCAACGATGGTTTCACGCAACGCCACAACGACCTCATCGCGTTGCGAAGTTGTGTGAAACATTCATTGCGCGAAATCACCTCAATAGCTGCAACCACCCACTCAACTTGCCTCCGTTTCCCCCCAATTCTATCAGGTAGAAATAAGTGCCATCGGGCAGGTCTTTTTCATTCCACTGACCGTTCCAAGCTGTATTGTTAGCATAACCTTTTTGCTCAAATACGAGATTCCCCCAGCGGTTGAACACCTGCACCGTGTTGTTGGGGAATTGCTCGATGCCGAGGATGTGCCAAGTGTCGTTGCGCCCGTCTCCATTGGGTGAAATGCCTTTGAATACCAATATTTTATCGCAAGAAATGGTCACGGTTATGGTGGCGCTGGACTGATTCCCCAGGCCATCGGTAATGCGATAGGAGAATGAATCTGCCCCACATTTTCCTTGTTCAGGTGTGTACGACACGGTTCCGTTTGCTGCGTTGAAAGTGAACGCACCGAGCGTGGGGTTGCTCAAGAATTCCACCTTGGAGAGACCGCCAATATTGCCCACAATGCCCCCCACAAGGTCGTTGGCGATGATGTTGAAATCCAACACTTCATCTTTTATGGTAAACACCACATCGGGCACCGCGAGCAGGCTATCAGAGGGCGTGTTGGAAACCTGGACTAGTAAAATGTAATCGGCGCATTCGCCAAGGTCGTTGCAAAGTTGGACACACAAAGTGTCGGCCCCCAGGTTTTGCCCTGTTATTTGCACGCACCACTGCGGTGCAAGAAAGGAGTAGCCGATGATCTCGCTTCCTTCATCTTCGCAAATATTGGTGATGCTGGTGATCGGACTGTCAATAAAACTTGTGTCCAGACAAATATTGACGATGCCACCCAAGGGCACGCTGACGGGGATGGTCTGTTCGTTCAGCACATTCTTGCATTCCAGGTAAAAGCGAACATTCCACTCGCAGGTACTGGTAGTATTCCGAAAAAAGAGTTGATGGAGACCTGTGTCGAGGTTCATTCCAACAAAATTTCCACACAAGGTGAAGTTGTTGAAAGGCTGTCCGTTGTCTGTAATGATGTGTTGCCCTAACTCGATATTGAGGATGTTGGTACAAAAAACCGTGTCGGAATTACAAGTGGAGGCGTTCCATTTTACACCGCCAAAAGCATCCAAAGGATAACTATGGATGGGGGCGCAGTCGAAACATACCGCCTCGATGGTCACGGTATCTGAGCAAGCTGTCAGCACATTGCGCAAAAGAATCTGGTGGAAGCCGGGTGTAAAACGCAGTTCTGTTCCGAGCGGCACCAGCAGCGAGGATGGGTTGTAAACAGCCGAAGTACCTCCTGCCGATTTAATTTTTACAGGCCCGTAAATATTCGCCGGATTACCGCCTCGGATGAAGCCGACACCTTGTGTACTCCATCCATTGGGCGATGCGTCAAGCAAGTTCATTAAATCTACCAAGCCATTGAAAGTCAGAAAATTACCCGTAAAAACTTGCCCGTTTATTTTCCATTCGCTCAATTCATACGGGCCTCCGCCAGTTGGTAGTACGGTCACATTATAGCTGAGCGTGCTGTCGTTGGCACAACCAATATAGCCCATGCTGTAAAGTTCGTTATTGTCAATAATCGTATAGTTCACAATGTCGTCGAAGGGAATTGGCAAACAGCCTAAGACCACTCCGTTGCAGTCATTTGAGATGAATCGGATCGTATCAGCAAGGTCAACAGCACTGGAGCAATCATTTTTGGGCAACACGGTGGGGAAATACGATATGATGTGGCATTTATCGGCAAGTGTATCGAATACTGCCACTCGGATTTCGTCCACATTGAAGCCTGTCGCATCGTTGGAGAAAAAGGCGAGGCAAGCACTCACATTGTCAATAAGGTAGGAACCATAAGTGTCACTGGTGCCGCCTAAGCCCGGCCTACCCAGTTGCAGGATATGCTTACTGGAAAAAGCTGGCGGTATTGAGCCACAAGCGGTAGCGGAATCATCCACGAGTACGGAAAAAAACACCGACTGCTTGCTCGGCGGTTGTTGTGTAATGGTAACAATAACGCAGATGGTGTCTTTAAGCCCAATCTGAGCCGCTGTGCTGATAATGCAAATCGTGTCAACACCAAAACCCGGGTTGGGCCCTGCCGAATAAGCCAAACAACCGTTGGGATTTAGTGACCAACTTCCATAAGCAGAGCTCCCTGAGAGGTTTCCGCCCAAGATACTGAAGGTAGTGGCGCCTGGTGGAAGCCCCAGGGGTTGTGGCACACAAAAAAAGTCTGTCGTGTTGGCACCCAGCACAGTATGCACCCTTGTCAAGTTGTTGCAATTGGGCGCAATCAAAACAGTATCAACTGGATAAATGCAAAAAAGAGAATCAAAAACCAAGGCAGAATAAAGTCCAGCCCGAAGGTTGGTTCGATCTTCCGGGTTGTCGTCCCCCGGCAGGTCGGCCCAATTCACTAGGTAGGGTGCGCCGTTTCCCCCAGAAATGGTGAGTGCAATTTGACCTCCTGAGGCACATGTTTCTGGGGTCACCTGCACTTGAGGGTTAAAGGCTGGAGG
This sequence comes from Chitinophagales bacterium, assembly GCA_038213575.1. GTDB lineage: Bacteria > Bacteroidota > Bacteroidia > Chitinophagales > Saprospiraceae > M3007. The sequence continues at coordinate 7,826 of JBBQSW010000135.1, forward strand.
TTCGTTGATGGAAAAATTTTTAGGGGGCAAGTTGCACCCATCTGCATCGGCTATTTGAAGCGTAAAATTGCCAGCAGGCAAACTACCCGGTGAATAACTGTTTCCCGCTGCATCTTTCAAGGTGAATACATACGGCAGTTCAAAATTCTGCCCTGCCGATACGTCAAACGCTACAAAACCAGTGGTCTGGCCGGGACATCGCACATTGTGTGGTGTGACATTGACAGTACCGGTCACCTGTAAATCCTGAATCGTAAAACTGGTCGAGCCGAAACAGCCGGTCGCATTGTCAGACACTTGCACGGTGTAATTTCCCGCACCCAGGTTGTTGTAAATAGGGCCGGGGCCCGGGTTGTACGAATATTGGCCCGATCCGCCCACCACGATCACCTGCGCTCTGCCGTTGTTCATGCCGCACTTGGCGTTTTCCTGCACTAAATTGTTTACAGTCAGGCTATTGATATCTCTAGGTACAAAATATTTGAAGACAGAATAGCAGCCAGAGTTTGGGTTTGTCACTGTTACATAATAGTTTTTGCTTGACAGCCCCGTTATGGTAGAGCCCGAACCACCAATGCTCCAATTGAACAAAAGATTGGTTGGCGTGAGCGAGATGGAGCCGTTGGAAGCAAGACACTGGGCAGGGTTGATGGTAGCTTGCACCTGTGGCCCATTGCTGTTATTGACCAATATTATGGTGTCGAGCGTACAAACTGGATTGGTAGCCCTAACGATGTGCACTTTATAGGTACCTGCCGCGAGATTGGTGGCTACATTAGAATTTGAAACCGATGGAGTCCATTCAAAAAGGAAAAGACCAAGCCCTGCGGGTTCAAGGATAATGGTCCCTGTGCTTGCGCCGCATTGGGTATTGGACACGGATACAGCATTCAGCAAGATCGGGTTGCTACAATTTTGTGCCTGGATGGCAAATGGGAGCAGAAATGCAAAAAAAGGAATTGCGTGTTTTTTGTTCATAGAAAAATCGGTTTGGGTACCAGCCAGTCTGGAACGCTATAGCTAAATAAACGCAATTTTTTTTTGCGAATAATTAGCTATAAAAATATGATTATCAGTTACTTATAACGCAATTTTATTTATAAAAGTGCCGACAAACCCCTAAAATTGTCCTTTTTATTAGAA
>JBBQSW010000136.1:0-8945 GCA_038213575.1 Chitinophagales bacterium
AAAACAGCCATTTAAAGCGGTTGCACTCATTGAAACTGGCCTGCTTGAGAAATGGCGCGAACCCAACACTCCAAAAGAATGGGAACAATACACAATGACCATCCTGGCAGCAGGGCATGTCTTACGAGTGAATGCTGGAGACTATGTTGGTGCGAAAACCTATTTTGAAAAAGCTCAGAATGTTTTTCTGGACAAACTCGGGGAACATAGCGACCGGGTGGCCCGCTATCTCTACCACAACCTTTCCAATATTTATACCCGCCTGGGGGATTATGAGCGCGCCATCAATTTGTTGCGGCGCAGTCTCCGTTACAATTTATTATTCCCGGATGCCAAAATCATTGATCACGGTGACCTCGCCATTGCTCTAAGTGAAACCGGACGACATGAGGAAGCCCTGCTTGTGGTACGCCAAGGGCTTGCCATATTTGGTTTAAGCAGCGAGCAAAAAATCACACTTTGTCAAAACGAGGCAGACGCCCTTTCAAAATTAGGCCTACCTGAAGAAGCCATGCGTTCTTTGGAGCAGATCCCAGGCTTAGTGCCCAAAATGATCGCAGAAAAAGGAAAATTGGATGAAAACTATTACATGATGCAGTATTATGTTTCTAAAGCGGAGGTATTTGCATTTCAAAGAAAACAGAGATTAGCAGAATCCAATTATCTCAAAGCCATTGAAGCAGGAAAAAAGCATTGGGGCACCGAAAAACGTCGGGAAATTGGCAAAGTGTATAACATGCTTGGCACCTTGAAACTAGAGCAAAAATCGCCCCGTGAAGCCTTGGAATATTTCCACCAAGCACTGTTTTGTGTACTGCCTGGATTGGACGTAAACAATTTTTCATTATCCCCATCAGCTGCTTCCCTCTACTCTGAAAACACCATCCTTGAAGCCCTCCACGGCAAAGCCCGCGCATTCCAAGCCCTCAACCAGCTTGAAAAAGCCCTGGAATGCTACGAGCTAATCCCTATCGTAGAAGCCAAACTCCGCGCCACACACGCCTACGAATCTTCCTCGTTGCTTGCCTTGAAAGAAAGCCGACAGCGTTTCCATGAGGCAGTTGACATCGCTTGGAAACTGTTCGAACAAAGCAATGGAAACCCCCAATACGCTGAGCGAGCTTTCCAACTCACAGAAATCGCCCGTGGTATGTTATTGCTCCAAAGTCTGGTGCAAGCCAGGCAATATCTGCCTGTTGACATCCGTCAAAAAGATTATGAACTCCGGGTACGCATGGCCTGGTTGGAACACGAAATCGCTTCAGAACGCGAAAAGGGCGAAACCTCCACAAAGTCAACGGCCAATACAACACCCGATCTCACCAAGATTGAAGTTTGGGAAAACCAACTCTTCAACCTGAAGTTGGAGCGTCAAAAACTACTGGCAGAATTCCCTTCCTACAACAACCCCGACTCGCTTTTCCTGCAAGTTTTGGCCGTCCAAGACGTACAAAAGCTGTTGCGCCCCGGCCAGGCAATGGTCAACTATTTTCTAACGGAAACGACTGCCTATATTTTCAGTTTTGATACCAAAGGCAATTTTAATTGGAGAAAAGCCCATCTCCCCGAAGGGTTTGGTGAAAAAACAAGGGAATTCGTCTCCTATCTGGGGAGTGTAGATGGACCTGGACGCGAACAATTTCTGCACCACGCGAGGTTGCTCGACAGTTTGCTGGTTGCACCTGAACGCGTTCGTTTGGGCTCAGCTACCAACAGTCTGATCATTGTACCCGATCAGGTGCTTATGCTCGTGCCTTTCGAGGTTTTACTGAGCCGTCACAGTTCTGCCGGCAGCACCTGGCGCGATCAATCCTGGCTTTTGGCCGACTACAATTTCAGTTACGCCTATTCCGCTACGCTGTTAAACATCCAAAAAGAGATCAGTGAATCGCATGCAAAGGCGACCCTGAAGCCATCCCAGGCGTTTGGAGGTTTTGCACCAAGCTATTCTGATTCAAATGTTTACAAATTGAAAAACACCCGCCCTATGGCGGAAAATGTGTGCAGTCTGCTGGGAGGAAAAGCTTGGTTGGCCGAGGAAAGCAGTGAAGAACGGTTCAAAAATTCGGCAACCAAGTACCGCACCATACTGTTGGCAATGCACGGAATTTCGGACAACGAACATCCAGAGCTTTCTCGTTTGCTCTTTGGCGATTCTGGCCCGGACTCCTTGATCAACAACAACATCCTCTATGCATCTGAACTTCAAATCATGCGGCTTCAAGCTGATCTTGTAGTACTGAGTGCCTGCCATAGCGGTTCAGGAAAACTTGAACAGGGTGAAGGAGTATACAGCCTCGCCCGGGCATTCGCAGCCGCTGGTGTCCCGGCTACCGTGATGAGCCTCTGGCTGCTCCATGAAACCACGGCCCAGCCTCTCGTAGAGGCATTCTTTCAATATTTACAGCAAGGAAAAACCAAGGATGAGGCGCTCCGGCTCGCCAAATTGGATTTTATCAAAAACGACGAAAACTTTGAAATGACGCGCCCATTCTTCTGGGCGGGACTTACTGCCGCAGGCGATATGCGAGCTTTGGATTTGCCGGTGAAGCAGGGGTTTGGATGGGGATGGTGGGTGTTGGTGGCGCTTGCGACCGTTACAGCAGCTTTTTGGGTTTGGAAACGGAAACAGCTTACCAAGCAACACAACCCTTGATGCTCGCCTTTGATGAAAAGCTGGCGTTATAGAAGTGACACTTTTTGAAAAAGTGTCACTTCTATAACGGTACAGTACCATCATTTTCCTCACCTTTGCGGCTCTTTTTTAATTAAAACGTACGAATGCATCGAGTATTCATCGCTCATCATTCATCACTCATCATTTATGTCAGAAGATCTATTCAAGCGCATCGTGTCGCACAGCAAAGAATACGGATTTATTTACCCCTCGTCGGAAGTTTATGACGGATTGAACGGCGTGTACGATTACGGTCCGATGGGTGTGGAACTCAAGAACAACATCAAAGAATACTGGTGGAGAGCTATGGTTCAGATGAACGAGAACATTACGGGCCTCGATTCTGCTATTTTTATGCACCCGCACATCTGGAAAGCCAGTGGCCACGTGGATGCATTCAACGACCCTTTGGTGGACAATAAAGACTCGAAAAAACGTTTCCGTGCCGACGTGCTGATCGAAGGCGAAATTGATAAAATGACGGGCAAAGCGGATAAAGAAGTTGAAAAAGCGGCCAAACGTTTTGGCGAAACCTTTGACGAAAAGATGTTCCGCGAAACGAATCCGCGTGTGCTTGAGTACACACAAAAAGCAGATGCCGTAGAAAAACGTCTCGCCAATGCCTTGAAAAACAACGACATGGCCGATTTGAAGGCCATCATTGACGAGCTCGAAATCGCAGACCCTGACAGCGGCTCGCGCAACTGGACCGAGGTGCGCCAGTTCAACCTGATGTTCTCGACCCAAATGTCGAACGTCTCCTCCGGCAAGCCTACGGCGACCGAGGGTGAAGGCGACAAACTTTACCTCAGACCTGAAACTGCCCAGGGAATTTTTGTCAATTTCCTGAACGTACAAAAAACCACCCGCCAGAAAATCCCTTTTGGAATTGCCCAAATCGGAAAAGCCTTCCGCAACGAAATCGTGGCACGTCAATTCATTTTCCGTATGCGCGAATTTGAGCAAATGGAAATGCAATTTTTCGTCCGCCCTGGCACCGAGATGGAGTGGTACAACACCTGGAAAGCGCGCCGCATGGCTTGGCACCAGGCGGTGACTCCAGCCGCAAAATTGAAATTTAAAGACCACGATAACCTGGCACATTACGCCAATGCGGCCGTGGACATTCAGTTTGAGTTTCCCTTCGGGTTCAAAGAACTGGAAGGCATCCACTCACGCACCGATTTTGACCTGCGCAGTCACTCGGAGCTATCGGGCAAAAAGTTGCATTTCTTTGATCCTGAACTCAATGAGCACTACACGCCCTACGTCGTAGAGACCTCCGTCGGATGCGATCGGATGTTCCTTTCCGTGATGAGCAACGCACTTGTAGAAGAAACAGTACCCGATGCCCAAGGAGAAGACAGTACCCGAACAGTGCTCCGTATCGCACCTGCGCTCGCGCCCGTGAAATGCGCCGTATTGCCCCTTTTAAAAAATAAAGACGAACTCGTTGGCAAAGCCCGGGAGGTGTACGACCAGTTAAAATTCCACTTCCTCTGCCAGTACGACGAGAAAGATGCCGTTGGTCGCCGCTACCGGCGCCAGGACGCCATTGGAACCCCTTTCTGTGTTACGATTGACTTCGAAACACTCGAAAACGAAACCGTGACCATCCGCGAGCGCGACTCAATGCAGCAGCAGCGTGTCCACATCAGCGAGGTTGCTGGGATCGTGAGCGAGAAAGTGGATATGCGAAAGTTGTTGGAGATGATCGCGTAAAGAACGTCATTAGATCATTAGGTCATTATAGGCTATACCAATGACCTAATGACCCAAATGACCCAATGACCTAATGACCCAATGACCCAATGACCCAATGACCCAATGACCCAAATGACCCAATGACCCAATGACCCAAATGACCCAAATGACAACTTACAGCACATTCGCAAGCTGCTCCTTTATCTTCTCTAATTCGTCTTTCATTTGAACTACAATACGCTGTATATCAGCATCATAAGCTTTTGCACCTAACGTATTGATCTCCCGTCCGATTTCTTGCGAAATGAAATTGAGCGTACGTCCCAGCGATTCCTGTTTGCCGTCCAACTGCTCCAGAAAATATTTGCAATGTTGCTCCAAACGCTGTTTTTCCTCCGACATGTCCATTTTTTCGAGGTAAAAAAGGATTTCCTGCTCAAAACGGTTAGGGTCGAGGTTTTCCTTTCCGATGCCTTCTTCCATGTTGTTGCGGATGCGATCACGCATGCGCGTAAATCGCTCTTGCTCAAATGGCGTGACTTCCGTGAGCAACAACATTATATTGGTGAGACGCAAACGCAAGTCGGCCTCTAAAACCTTACCTTCTTGGCGGCGAAAAGCCTTGAGGTGGTCAAGCGCACGGCCAATGACCTCACACATAGTCAGCCACTCGTCTTCGTCCATTTCGCCAGAGGGTGACTGCACCACGTTGGGTATTCTAAGAAGCGCCGTCAGCATTTCGCCGTTGGGGATATTCAGTTCAGCAGTCAGTCGGGTAAGCTCCCGATGATAGCCGCGAAAAAGTGCTTCATTGAGCGAGACATTGGCGGCTCCGTCGGCATTATGCACCTCTAGCAAGAGGTCAATCTTGCCGCGTTCGGCATGGTCTGCTACTATTTTTCGCAGTTCGATCTCTTTTTCTTTATAGTCGCCGGGGAGGCGGAGTTTCACGTCGGTCACTTTGGCGTTAAGTGCTCGTACTTCGGCAGTCAGTGTTTTTTCGCCGAAACTGCCGTTGGCACGCCCGTAGCCTGTCATCGAAAGCAACATATCAGGTTGATAATGAATTATGAAGGAAATAAGTGAACAATTTAGGCAGCAACATAATCTCAGTGTCTGACTAAATGGAATTGAGGGAGAGAGCGCAAATGTAGACAAAACACTTTAGCGTTACATTAGTGAGAAAATTTTTGCCGATTTTGTTTGCAAATCGCTGAAAATGAGCGAGGTTGCGCCCTGAAACACGGAAGAAGGTTAACTGAACAAAACGAAACACAGAGGCTCGGCCTCTTAAAGCAACGTATCCCTGAATTTTTCAGCCGAAAGCTTGCACGGGCAAGATATTGTGCGAACTTTGCACCTCGATTTTTCAGAAAACCCTACTTTCGTTTATAATTCATTCTAAATCAACGAGATAAAACATGAGAAAGGCTGACCTTGTGAATGCAATTTCCGAAAAGACCGGCGTTGCTAAAGTAGATGTCTTGGTGACACTTGAAGAACTTTTCAAGGAAATCAAATCTACCATGACAAAAGGCGAAAATGTGTACATACGCAGTTTCGGCTCATTCGTCATCAAGCGTCGCGCCAAGAAAATTGGCCGCAACATTAAAAAAGGCAAGGCCATCGAGATCCCGGAACATTACATTCCGTCGTTCAAGCCTGCCAAAATCTTCACGGATCACGTGAAGAATCAAGTACATTCGTTGCCGGAGGACTAAACTTAATTGCCAATCCAGAAAGGCGGCATCCGGCTTCCGTGGCACAATTGTCACGGAAGCCGCATGCTTGTTAGCAAAACTGATAGATGAACAAAGCACAGATATTGAGTGTTTTTATTGCGATGGTACTGTTTACAGGCCTTTATTTTGGGTTTGATACAAAACCTGAGAAGCAAAAGACGACCGAGCGCTCCCGTTCATTGCAGGGAGAAAGCACCAGTTTTGAGACTTTGCTAGAGGAGGCTACAACGCATCTGAGCGCAACACAGGTAGAGGAACTTGCAAGTTTGGAAAAGCGAATTCAAGCCGCACCCGACGAGGAACAACGGATTGAATTGCTCAAAAAGCTGTCTGGGCTTTGGTACGGTTTTGGCCAATTGCCCATTGCAGGCGGATTTGCCGAACAGGTAGCATTGTTAGAAAACGCAGATTCATCCTGGTCGGTAGCCGGTGGGACTTTTTTCACGGCCCTTTTGGCTGAAAAAGATCCTAAGGCGCGTGAATATTGTGCCAGCCATGCCGTCAAAGCATTTGAAAGTGCCGCTTCCTTGGCACCCGAAAAAGTGGAGCACCGGGTGAATCTTGCCTTGGTGTGGGCAGAAGCCCCTCCGCCAGACAACCCGATGCATGCGGTGCTGATGCTCCGTGAACTGGAAAGCAAATACCCGGAGAACGCATCAGTGTACAATGCACTGGGGCGTTTGGCCATCAAAACCGGACAATGGCAACGTGCCATAGACCGATTGGAAAAAGCCGGGTCGCTCGACAAAAAGAACCCAAATACCCCCTGCCTTTTGGCGAAAGCTTATGAAGGTATCGGAAACATAGAAAAAGCAACCGAGTACGCCCAACGATGCAATACATTAAAGTAGCCACGTTGGGTAAACAAATAACTCATAACTCATAACTTTCGAAGCTGTATGCCTTGCGGAAAAAAACGTAAACGACACAAAATTGCTACCCACAAACGCAAAAAGCGCTTGCGCAAGAACCGTCACAAGAAGAAGCGTTAAGTAACTGAACCACAGGTACTTGGTCAAATTTCAGCCAAGCACTCAAGGGGTCAGCGACAACGACGCGGACGTCGAAAAATAGCGAAACATTCCGGGGGCTGTGGCCCTCGGAAAGTTTTTCGCTGTATGCCGCACTTGGACACTATCAAGTCCACCCTTTTGATTGGCAGTCTACCACAAGCAGTTCTTTGGCAAGCATTTTCATCACCCATTAAGGACATTTGCTGCATTTTTGACCTTCCCAAGCAAAAATGAACCAGCCCTCCTTGCCAACCGAATTGTCTATTCCGACTCAACGCGAACGAACCCTATTCCTTCGCACTTTGTCCTGCCAATCCGCCGCATTTCACGACGGCCATTTCCTGCCGCCTGCGCCACCCCGGTGCTTGGTGAGGGGACTTTTGATGCCTGTGCAAAACCATAATACATCCTCGTGGATAAAGAACTAATCATCAATGCGACCGAAACGGGCGTTGAACTCGCACTCATCGAGAACGGCAAATTAGCCGAACTCCACCACCAGAAAACCAACAACAACTTCACCGTAGGCGATATTTTCATTGGCAAAATCCGAAAGATGATGCCAGGGCTGAACGCAGCGTTTGTGGACATTGGCCACAGAAAAGACGCATTTCTGCATTATACCGATCTGGGCCCGAAACTCCGCTCGCTTATTAAATGGTCGAACGGGGTCGCCAATGGCAACATCAACACCTCCAAACTCGATAATTTCAAGTACGAAGAGGACATCGTGAAGACAGGCAAAGTGGATCAGGTGCTCAACAAGCGCTTCCCCCTTTTGGTGCAAATCTTGAAAGAGCCCATCTCCACCAAAGGCCCACGGCTTTCTTGTGAATTAACCTTGCCCGGACGATACATGGTCATCGCGCCATTTTCCGACACGGTATCGGTATCAAAAAAAATCGCAAACACGGAAGAGCGCAAACGCCTCCATGCCCTGGCAGAAAGCATCCGCCCCAAGAATTTCAGCCTCATCATCCGCACCGCCGCCGAAGGCCGCAAAGTGCAGGAACTGCACGAGGAATTGATGCAATTGCTCAACAAATGGGACGAAATTTTCAAGCAATTGAAAACCGAAGCGCCACCCGCCAAACTCTTAAGCGAACTGGACAAAACCGGCAGTGTGCTCCGCGACCTGTTGACCGACAGTTTTAGCCGTGTGGTGGTGAACGACAAGGATTTGTACGCCGACATTCGGGCTAATTTGCAGAGCATCAGCCCGGATCAAGTGAACATCGTTCAATTACACAACAATACGAAGCCAATTTTTGATGCGTATGGTGTGACCCGTCAGGTGAAGGCTGCTTTTGGCAAAACCGCCACCATGAGTTCGGGCGCCTACCTCATTATTGAAAAGACCGAGGCAATGCACGTCATTGACGTGAACAGTGGCCACAAAATCGTGAGCCACGATGTGGATCAAACCATTTTTGGGGTCAATCTCGAAGCCGCCGAGGAAATTTCGCGACAAATCCGCTTACGCGACATCGGCGGCTTGATCGTGATTGACTTTATTGACATGAAAAACCTCGAACACCGCAAGCAATTGAGCAAGGCGATGGAGGATTTCATGCGTAAAGACCGCTCGCAGCACACCATCCTGCCGCTTTCCAAATTTGGCCTCATGCAGATCACCCGCGAGCGCGCCCGCCCCGAAGTGATGGTCAACACCGCCGAAATGTGCCCAACTTGCAACGGTACCGGGCAGGTGAATGCCACCATCCTAATGACCGACGACATCGAACGCGATCTGGAATTCATCATGCAGTCAAGACCCAAATCCCCGCTGCATCTGCGCGTACATCCATT
>JBBQSW010000137.1:0-8871 GCA_038213575.1 Chitinophagales bacterium
CCACGTCATCCACAACCCGGACGAACCGGGCACGGCTTGCAATGTGGAGCAGCGCGGGGTACAATTCCAGACCCGCACGGGTGCTTCCATGCCCTCTTTTCCTAACTATCGGCTTGGGCCTATTGACAACCCCGGGATGCCGTGCACTGCGACGGTAAGTGTAAATCAGCCTATGATACCTGTAAAAGACAAGCCAGTATGGGTTTACCCTAACCCAACCAATGGTTCAATAACGATTGAATACCAAGGGATTGGCAGCCAGAACAACCAATTTTTACTTTTCAACACCTTAGGGCAAATTGTAAAAAACATTGTGTTGCCTGACAGCCAAACCAGTCTCCAAATTCCATTAGGCGCACTGCCAGAAGGGGTGTACTGGTACGCTCTCTCCGGCGCATCTAATCCTTCCGGCAAACTGATAATCAGCCGCTAATCCACTTTTTTCACTAGTGCCGCGTCCGGCCAATGACGTATGAATTGGGGACACAGACTTTTTCTTCATCAAGGTTTTCTCTTTGGGAACGCTCTGATTGCTTTTTAGCACGGTGAAAACACAGGCTTTCCTATGATTTCACCTGGGTGCTTCCTACAGACTTTTGACCGGTCATTTATAAAAAACGCGGGCCTCACATCGCTGCGAGGCCCGCGCCTTTATTGTCAGATAGTCTAACTTACAAAAATTATCTTTTTCCAAAAAGCCCGCCCAATAAACCACCGAGCAAGTCACCGCCTTGTTGCTGCTGTGGTTGCTGCTGTTGTCCACCGCCCAGCACAGAGCCGAGGATATTGCCCAGCAAGTCGCCCATGCCACCTTGCTGTTGTGCTTGTTGGGCGCCTCCCATCAACACGTTGGCAAGGCTACCCAGATCCAGGCCGCCAGAACTTTTGGCTTTGCCCAGTACACTCATAACGATGGGTGCAAGAATAGGCAGCAATTTCATTACTTGCCCAGCGCTAAGGCCAGAAGATTGTCCAATTTGTTCCGCAGCTACTTCCTGACGGTCGCCGAGGATGTGGTTGAGCATACCTGTGCCGTTGGTGGCGCGAGAATCCTGACCACTTCCTTGCATCATCCCACCAACCATACCCGCCAAATCATCGAGCACGGACCCATCATGGTCGCGATCAAGTGCATTGGCAAGAGAAGAAAGGCCGCCTTCAGAGCTTGCGTTGTTGGCAAGGCCGCCCAATAAGGTAGCAAAGATGCCATTGGTTGCTTGAGCGGTTTGTTCTGGTTCGGCACCGATGTGCTCAGAAAGTTGGCCGAGCATTTCATCGGAAACTTGGCCTTGAAGGATGTCCATTAAGTTCATAATCAGAAACTTATATTGTTGGTTAAGGTGAAAGGGAACAATATCTTAAAAGAAGCACCTGGGCAAGAATTTTGTCCTTGATTCCCTAGGCCGCACTATGACGCAAAGGTGTTCAAAAGTATCGTCTTGATTTTCAATTCGGCACAAATTTGGCTGTTACGCGAAAATATTTTTCAGGGAATCCAACAAGTTTTGAGAAAACCCGCATTTTTGGGCTGCGCTCCGACCAACAATTTAAGGCAGGCTGCGTTTCCTCCATACTTGAGAACCGACCGACGACCTACCACCACCCATGGATTATCGCGCTGCCAAACAATTTATTCTTTCCAAACTCCGTGAAGAGCTCTCCGACCAATTGGTGTACCATGGGCTACACCATACGCTCGATGTGTTGAAAATGGCAACGAACCTTTGCGATAGCGAGGGCGTGAACGAGCACGATCAGATACTGGTAAAAACAGCCGCCCTTTTTCACGACGCTGGTTTTATCAAAAACAAACACGCTGGCCATGAGGCAGAGGGTTGTCTGTTGGTTTGGGAATTTTTGCCCCAATATGACTACAACCCCGCCGATATCGAGTGTATTTGTGGAATGATTATGGCCACTAAAATACCTCAATCGCCCTCCACCCTGCTAGAAGAAATCCTTTGCGATGCCGACTTGGATTACTTGGGTCGCGACGATTTTTTTGCCATCGGCGGAACTCTTTTTGAGGAACTTCAGGCCTACCAGCTTATTGGGGAAGAGCAGGCTTGGAACCGCTTACAAGTAAGTTTTCTCAATGCACACCATTTCTATACCAACACGAACAAAACTTTGCGTGAACCAGTAAAGCGGCGCTATCTGGAAGATTTGCTAGACCTTGTGGCAACCTATGCCTAACACTACTGCTGCTCTTGACGAAAGGCTCATTGCTTTTTTTCGAAAAAATTTGTTGGACTGGTCGGCGCAAAACCCACGGCCTATGCCTTGGAAAGGCGAGCGTGATCCTTACAAAATCTGGCTTTCTGAAATCATTTTGCAGCAGACTCGCGTAGAGCAGGGTTTGCCGTACTACCAAAAATTCGTGGCGAAATATCCAAGCGTACGCCAGCTCGCGGAGGCCCCGGAAGACGAGGTGATGAAACTCTGGGAAGGTCTTGGCTACTACACACGCGCTCGCAACCTTCACGCCGCTGCCAAGCACATAGCCTTCGAACTGGAAGGGATTTTCCCCAATACCTACCATGAAATCCGCGCGCTAAAGGGGGTTGGGGCGTACACCGCTTCGGCCATTGCCTCGTTCGCTTTTGGATTACCTCATGCGGTGCTGGACGGCAATGTTTACAGGGTGTTGGCCAGGTTCTTTGGGATAGAGGTTGCTACTGATACGGCTTCGGCGCAAAAACAATTTGCAACACTTGCCCAAAACCTGCTCGACCCCAACAACCCAGCGGCACACAATCAGGCCATGATGGATTTTGGGGCCACCTTTTGCACACCACAACAAGCTCGCTGCCCGGATTGCCCTTTTCGCTCGAAATGCCGCGCATTTCTGACGGATAAAGTGGGCGAATTACCTTTTAAATCAAAAGGTTTGGTCAAAAAAAAGCGGCAGTTCTACTATTTGGTTCTCCGCCACCAAGGGGACTTCTTTGTGCGAAAGCGCACGGAGAAGGATATTTGGCGTGGGCTTTGGGAATTCCCGCAGCTTGAAGGGCCTATTCAGGTGTCACCTTTTGGCACTGAGACCATTCGAGAATCCGAACCTTTCCGGCAATTACTTACCCATCAAGCGGTGACGGCTGTTTTTTTTGAAATTGATTTGCCCGAAGACACCCCAGAAGATTTTTTTAATAAACCCCTCTTAGAAGGCTGTGAGCGTATTGCTCAAAAAAAATTGAAAAAAAATTTTGCATTTCCTAAGGTGATTGATTGTTTTTTAAAAAACAATGTTCTAACTTTGAATTGAACTTTTCAATCAAATCACGTTTAAACAATTTTACAAAGTTATGATTAACAAAGTAACCCTCGTCGGCCACCTCGGTGGTGATCCCGACATCCGCACCTTGGAAAACGGCACCCAAGTGGGCCGCTTCTCCCTTGCCACCAATGAAAAGTACAAAGACAAAGATGGCAATTGGCAGGAGACAACCGAATGGCACAACATCGTTGTGTGGCGTGACCTCGCCGAACGTGCTAAAATCTTGAAGAAAGGAAGCACGGTGTACATCGAAGGCAAAATCTCTTATCGGAAATACACCGATAAAGAAGGGGTAGAAAAAAACCTGACCGACATCGTGGCAAACACTTTCCGTTGGCTCGACAAACGCGAAGGTGGAAGTAATGGCTTTGAAAGTCGTTTCCCAAGTACCGAGCCTGCTGTGATGCCCAGCAACCGTGGCGCAGAGCTAGCAGGTGCAGCTTCCTCTATGCCAGAAGACGCCCCACCGGCTACCGAAGGCGATGATTTGCCATTCTAACATGGAGGCTCCTCGTCTCTGAGGATGATGGTGGTTTATTGGGTTGATAAAGGTTGATAAATTCCACTCAAGAAGGCAAGGATTTGCCATTCTTTGGGTGCAAAAAAGAAACCTTTGTCAACCCATAAACTTTTGTCAACCTTTGAAACTTCTTCCAACCAAACCTATGGGCTGGTTACTTTTCATTTTTTTGAACTATTTTCTTTGCCTGTTGGTCGAGCGAGCGCTGGTAAGCGGGTCGTCCAACGATCTTGATATACTTCGGGGTGAAGAAGGCCGCGCTGCGCGTCAAGCTGCTGCCTTAAGCATAGAAATTCGCCCTACTTTGGCCGCTCTGTTGCTTGCGAGGATACTGCTGTTAACGCTATTGGGCGTTATTACGGCGGTTTTTGTGCAAGGTTCAGATGAAATCAAAGATTGGCTTTTCAGGATTTCAGAATGGAGTGGCTTTTCTCCCCTGGTGGTTTGGGGAACCGTGGGAGCGATATTGGCCCTTGGCCTATCGCTCGCTATTTGGGGCTTGCAAAAACTTGATATTCAAAAAAACAACTCGGGCCTTTTTTTGAAACGCCTATGGTGGATTGCCTTTTTTTGGAAGGTACTTTTTAAAGTTTTTACCCAAAAAGAAAAAAATTATCAAGTAGCCGGAGAGGGCAAAGAACAAGCAGCTAACAGCTCCGATGCCTCCAGTCTGGCCAGCGAAAAACGGGAAATGGAACTGTTGAAAAGTATCGTCCAATTTGGCGACGTTACGGTAAAACAAGTGATGCAACCACGCTCTAAAGTGGTGTCTGTGGACTTCAGAATAGGATTCCATGAACTGCTTGAGGTGGTGCGTCAGTCGGAGTTTTCGCGCTTGCCCGTGTACGACGAGGATTTAGACAATATTACGGGAATCCTTTATGTAAAAGACTTGGTGCCCTATTTGGACAAAGAAGAAAAATTTGAGTGGCAACCGCTCATTCGAACCAATGTGTTGATGGTGCCCGAAGCAAAGCGCGGCAGCGAATTGCTTCGAGAATTTAAGCAACTCCGGATGCACATGGCTGTAGTGGTTGACGAATATGGCGGCTTAGCGGGCATCGTCACCATGGAAGACATTCTCGAAGAGGTAACGGGCGACATCAGCGACGAATTTGACGAGGAAAGTGAAATCCGCTACCGAAAGCTTGACGATTTCACCTATCTTTTTGAAGGCCAAACACTTCTGAACGATGTGTGCCGCCTTACGGGCCTTTCTCAGGGTACATTCGATGCCGTTCGCGGCACTTCCGATACGCTTGCCGGCCTGGCGCTTGAGTTACGCGGCGATATCCCCATAATAGGCACAGAGGTGGCCTGGAACGGGTTTTTACTTTCAGTGACCATGGCCGATAAACGACGGATTGAACAGTTAAAACTAAGTCTTCCCAAACAAGCTCTTTCATGAAGAGCTCGCCTTTTCCTTAAAGTTCTTTTAAAGTATAGGGACGGCGGGTGACGCTAGTAGGTTTTTCAGTTTCAGACGTGGTACTTTTGTTCACAGATCGCCTGATCCAAACTTATACTATCGTCTCATGAACAGACTCATCTTGGCTTTAATACTTGCCAGCATCTCCGGCTCTGTGCTCTTTGCCCAAGGCTCCAAGGAGCGTACGACTCCGCAAACAACGCTTGCGCCTAGCACGACGGCTTCGAAGAGTCCAAAGACAAGTTCTGCCGCTTCATCTGTCCAGGGCACTGATCGCAATTCCATTCCACAGGTTTCGCAAAGCCGTACGACCACTACTTTTGGCAACGCAACCGCAAAGCGAACCGCCCAAGATAGAGCCGTACGCCCTTCTGATTCAAAGGTTAATCGTCCTGCTACCTACGCTCCCCCAACAAATGCTTCGGCTACAAAAGGCGGCACCAACGGCGGCACACAAAAAGTGACCCCGCTTAAAGCCTCTGAACGTGGCGTGGTAAACTGGATGACGCTTGAACAAGCAATGGAAAAGAGCAAGACGGAAAAGCGGAAGATTTTTGTGGATATGTATACCGATTGGTGTGGCTGGTGCAAGCACATGGACTCTACCACATTTGTGAATGCCACCGTAGCAAAATATTTGAATGAGCACTTTTATCCGGTCAAGTTCAATGCCGAGCAGGAGAAAGACATTGTGTTCAAGGACAAAACTTACAAATTCAAGAAAAACGGTTCTAGAGGCTATCATGAACTGGCAGCTCTGTGGCTTAATAACCGCTTGTCATTCCCAACCGTGGTATTTTTAGATGAAAATCAACAACTTATTCAGCCAGTGCCCGGGTATCAGGATGCTGTAAAAATGGATGCAATGATCAACTACTTTGGGTCAGATAGCCATAAAAAGACCCCTTGGGAATCTTACGAGAAGAACTTCACCAATAAAAGGTGAGCTTGGTCTATGCTGTCGAATATTTTTGTTTGACACCGTTCCTTATACGTTCCGAGTTTAGAAAATGTCCGGTAAGTTTGGCGGAATTCACAAAAATCGGGGCTGCCACAAACTGTGACAGCCCCGATTGGCATAGCCTATAAAGACAATCGGCAAATTTAATGCACGACGCTTTTCTTCAACTCTTTGATACGTGCCTTTTTACCCACCAATCCGCGCAGATAGAAGAGACGAGCACGACGTACGCGGCCACGCTTCACCACCTGTACATTCGCGACATTGGGGTTGGAGTACGAAAAGATACGCTCTACACCCACACCGTGGGAAATCTTGCGTACAGTAAAAGTTTTTGTAAGGCCGTGACCGCTGATTTGGATCACATCGCCGCGATAGTCTTGTTCGCGGGTCTTATCACCTTCCACAATCTTATAGGTGACGATAACGGTATCGCCTGTTTTGAAATCAGGGAATTTCGGCGCTGTCAGCATTTGCTGATGTACGAACTGTATGGCTTCCAACTCTTTCATTATATCGAAATTTGAATACGCTCAAAATTTAGAGGCGCAAAGGTAAAATTCCTTGCCGAAAAAAAAAATTAAGTTTTGAAAATTTCCGATTGGCTTTTAATTCGCCGTTAAATTAAGTGTCTTAACACCAATAATTTGAACATCTTTCTTGTCTTTGCGTTGTCAATTCCTCGATTCAAATTTTTTATCATTCATAAATTTTTTTCTAACATGAAGAAACTACTCTTCCTCCCCCTTTTGGCATTGCTTGTAATGGCTGCTAAAGTCCCAACTACCTATAAAATTGACACTCAAAATAGCGTTGTCGTTTGGACAGGCTACAAAGTGACTGGTAAACACACAGGTACTGTAAAAATTCAAAATGGTATGGTTTCTACAGATAATGGTGTGCTCACGGGTGGTTCTTTTGACATTGACATTAACAGCATTACCTGCACGGACCTTGAAGGCGAATACGCTGCCAAATTGGTAGGACACCTCAAAAGCGACGACTTTTTGGGCGCTGCTACCCATCCAAAAGCTACTTTCGTGATTACAAAAGCGATTCCACAAGACACGAAAGGCAACTACAAAATCCTCGGCAACCTCACGATTAAAGAAACCACCAAAGAGGTGAAGTTTTTTGCAAACGTTGCAGAAGCCGATGGCATGGTGAATGCTTCTGGCAAAATCACCATTGACCGTTCAGAGTTCAACATGCGCTACGGCTCAGGTTCTTTCTTCGATGGTTTGGGCGATAAAACTATCTACGACGAGTTCGATCTTCAAGTGTCGCTCGTAACCAAGAAGTAATCAATTGGCATTTAATGAAAAAGCCTCAAAAGGAACGCTCCTTTTGAGGCTTTTCTTTTTTCAGGAAATCTGAAAACGCACATACTTAATGGTTTTCCCGGCAGCAAGGTGGAAAGACTCGTAGAGCGTCTGGATATCAAGTTCTGGAAAGGGGAGCACGCTGGCATAAATATCTGATTCGGTGAAAACCAGATGATTGCGCTCGTCTTGAGCAATGGTATCCAGCGTGAATTGATAAAAGTCTGGGTCATCGTGTTTTAAATGTACCAACCCCTTCGCTTGAAGTATCTGTCTGTATTTTTCCAGAAAATAAGCCGATGTAAGGCGGCGATTTTCTTTGATGGCTCTTGGAAATGGGT
The DNA here is from genome assembly GCA_038213575.1 of Chitinophagales bacterium. Lineage (GTDB taxonomy): Bacteria > Bacteroidota > Bacteroidia > Chitinophagales > Saprospiraceae > M3007. The sequence goes on from JBBQSW010000137.1 coordinate 7,851, forward strand.
CAGGGAAGGTGATCCAAATTTCTGCCACCTCGCTGGGCGCAAAAAAATGGTCAATGATTTCGATGCGCGTGCGCAAAAACGCAACGTTTGCCAAGCCCGCTTCGAGTGCGGTTTTTGCACCTTTCCAGAGTCGGTTTCCCTTTACATCTACGCCAATAAAATTGCGGTTGGGGAAATTCTGTGCTAAGCCTACGGTATATTCGCCGCCGCCACAGGCCAGTTCGAGTGTAATTGGGTTTTCGTTTTTAAAATGTTCTTTAGCCCATTTCCCTTTTAGGTCCACGGGTATCATATCTGCCCCGACCAATTGGGGTTGTTGCACATTATAGCACTCATAAACATTTGGGAATGAGAGTACTTCGGCGAATTTGCGTAGTTTGTTCTTACGAGCCACGGGTTTCAGTAAAAATTTGAAGACAAACGATGGATTTCTTTTTCGTTCCGGCCAAAGGTGCGAAGACTTGATATTTTTGCAGCAAAAATTACCTGCCCACGCATCATGCGCACCGTCATACAAAGAGTTTCCGAAGCATCTGTAACCATTGAAGGCGTTGAAAAGTCGCGCATTGGCCGGGGCTTGCTCATTTTATTGGGCATAGAACACGATGACACTGAGGAAGATGTTTTATGGCTCTGCAAGAAAATTGCGGCACTTCGCATATTCTCTGATGATGCGGGACTGATGAACCTTTCAGTACAAGATATAGCGGGTGAAATGATTGTAGTGAGCCAATTCACACTTTTTGCCAGCACAAAAAAAGGCAACCGACCCTCGTTCATCCGATCCGCCAGACCAGAAACCGCTATTCCATTGTACGAAAATTTTATTGAAACCCTTCGTCAAGAATCTGCTCGACCCGTGCAAACAGGTGAATTTGGTGCGGATATGAAAGTATCTTTGCTGAATGATGGCCCGGTTACGATTTTGATGGATTCAAAAAACAGGGAGTAGTGAAATCTGGAACACGGATGACACCGATGAGGCACGGATTTAAAATTAGAAATGCTTAAATCCGTGTCT
>JBBQSW010000138.1:0-8853 GCA_038213575.1 Chitinophagales bacterium
ACGGGATGCCTTATGAGATGCTTACCAAAGCACTCCTGCAAGCTCGTGCCGGACGAATCCACATTCTGGGTGAAATGGCAAAAGCACTGGATGCACCCCGGGAAGACCTCAAGCCACATGCTCCACGGGTGGTCGAGTTCCGCATCGAGCGCGACTATATTGGCGCGGTCATCGGGCCTGGTGGCAAAATCATACAAGAAATGCAACGCCAAACTGGCACGACCATCAGTATTGAGGAGGACGAAAAAGGCGGCATCGTGGCCATTTTTGGCCCCAACAAGGAAGCACTCGACTCGGCTTATGGCCGCATTCAGCAAATCGTGTTTATGCCAGAAATAGGTTCGATATTTGAAGGCGAAGTGGAAGAACTGGCCGATTATGGTGCGTTCATCAAATTCAAAGGCAAAACGGGCTTGCTGCACGTGTCGGAATATGATCACCGTCGCATCGAGCATATCAGCGAAGTGCTGAAAGTGGGCGAAACAGTCAAGTTCAAAATTCTGGACGTAGACCCGAAAACGGGCAAGATGAAACTCTCGCGCCGTGCCATCGTAGCCAAGCCTGACGGCACCATGCCAACGGACGAGGAGAACGACGCCCGCGCAAATCGTGGCGGCGGCGGAGACCGTGGTGGAGATCGCCGTGGCGGTGGTGGGGGCGGTGGTCGCGGAGGTGACGACCGTCGTGGGGGTGGAGGTGGTGGCCGTGGCGGCGATGACCGTCGCGGTGGCGGCGGTGGTTTTGGCGGGGGAAGAGGAAGGTAATGTAACGGCTGCTTTAGCTGCCGGAGGAAATTAGGATACTGACAATGCATTCCGGCGACTAAAGTCGCTGGTACAATATAGACCCCGTTGAGCGTATGCGCTTGACGGGGTTTTTGTTTGTCAAGAAATCTATCTTTGCTTCATGAAACACCGTGAAATCTTTGCGCCAAAATACCTCCGGGAAATCGGCAAGCAATTCGAGCTCGAACGCGATGTCCCAAACCTCGCCGCCGTGCGCCAGCACATCGCCGACTGGCAAACTTCCTACCACAACAAAACCATCCTGACTCAAAGTGAGATCCGGCTCCAAAAGGAATTTCTCAACACTTTCTTTGCTGGTTGCCTTGGCTATCGTGGCAAAATAGGCCGCAATGATTGGGAGCTAGATGCCGAATTCACCACGGAAATAGACGGCACTCGCGCCGATGGATACCTCGGGTTTTTCACGCCGACGAGCCAGCGCACGGTGGCCATCATCGAACTTAAAGACGCAACCACCGACCTCGACCGACCCCAAAACCGCAAGAACGATAAGCGCACGCCCGTCGAGCAAGCCTTTTCCTACGTTCCAAAAGTCGGCCCAGATTGCCGATGGGTCATCGTCAGCAATTTTGTCGAAATTCGCCTCTACCACGCTCAAGATCAAGGCCGCTACGAATATTTCCACATCACCCAACTTGATCAGGACGAACAACTCTGGCGGTTCATTTTCCTCCTCCACCGCGAGCGCCTATTGCCACACGGCGCCGAAAGTTACCTTGAACACTACCACCGCCAACGCCTCGCACAAGAGCAAACCATCACCCTTGATTTCTACAAAAAATTCAAGGACCTCCGCTCCCGACTCTTCGAGCACCTACGCCGCCAAAACCCAGACAAGCCCGATTTGCTCCTGTTTGAAAAAACCCAGAAACTCCTCGACCGGCTCGTTTTCGTTTTCTTTTGCGAAGACAAAGGTCTGCTGCCCTATGACATGACACGCAAGGTGACGCAAGCCGCCCGCGCCAGCCTCGACCCCGGCGAGGGCGATGGCATCTGGACCCAGCTCAAAGGACTTTTCCGTTCCATTGACAAAGGCAACCCGGCCCAAAACATCAACCGATTCAATGGAGGCCTCTTCGCCCAGGACCCCGCGCTCGACGAACTCCGCCTCCACGACAGCATGGCCGAAGTGCTGCTCGTCCTTTCCACCTTCGACTTTGACTCCGACCTCAACGTCAACATACTCGGCCACATCTTTGAGCAAAGTATCAGCGATATTGAGGAGACAAAAGCCAGTCTATCAGGCCAGGATCTAGAGAAAAAACAAGGCAAGCGCAAAAAAGACGGCATTTTCTACACCCCCGAATACATCACCCGCTACATCGTGCGCGAAGCCGTGGGCGGCTGGCTCAACGAACGCAAACAGGAACTTGGGTATGCCGAACTGCCCGAACTCAGCGATGCAGACCTTCGCTCCGTGAAAATGCAAAAAAGCCGACCACAGGGAAATGCCGCCGTGGAAAAGCACCGCGCCTGCTGGACGGCTTACCGCGACGTGCTGGCCGACATCAAAGTGCTCGACCCAGCTTGTGGCTCTGGTGCATTCCTAATTCAGGTGTTCGATTACCTTCAAGCCGAAGGAGATGCGGTGAACGACGAACTCGCCCGGCTCTCACTCAGCCTGCGCAGCACCGACGAACTGAGCCGCAACATCCTGAACAACAACATTTTCGGGGTGGACATCAATCAGGAATCTGTGGAGATTACCAAACTCTCGCTCTGGCTCAAAACCGCCGACAACCAAAGCGAACTCACCGCCCTCGATCAAAACATCCGTTGCGGCAACTCGCTCATCGACGACCCGGCGGTGGCGGGAGACTTGGCGTTTGATTGGAAAACGGAGTTCGCAGAGATTTTTGACAAAAAAGGCGGGTTTGATGTAGTGGTGGGGAATCCGCCGTATGTGCGACCAAGATTCATGTCGGATTCGGAAGTGAAGTTTTTGAAAGAAACATATTCATGTGCAGAGAATCAAATTGACCTCTACCAAATTTTCATAGAGCAGGGCATTCTGCTATCCAGGCCAACTGCTCTATTTTCATTCATCGTTCCAAATGTTTTTTTAGCCAATGAGAATTCTAGGCTTCTGAGGAAAATAATTCTCGAAAACTTTAGAATTCAATCAATATGCGATTGTAAGAAGCAAGTTTTTGCCGATGCGGATGTGGATTCTTTGATTTTCGTTTTTGAGAAGTCGAAGCAAGATGACCAACCTGCAGACTATTTTGAATTGCTTGTAAATGAGTTTGTTTTTAAGAATAGGTTCCAACCACTTGATTTTCACCATACCAAAAACAACAATTTCACGATAACTCTCAGTAAAAGAGCAAAGACAGTTTTCGATAAAGTGAAAGGAGGATCGAAGCCTCTTTCTGACTTTTATGATGTTATCACGGGAATAAAAGAGTATCAAGTTGGTAAAGGAACACCCCCACAAACTCAGGTTGACCGTGACAACTCAGTTTTTAATTCGAACACTAAAAAGGATAGCACCTTTTTAAAAGAACTTCGTGGAAGGAATATTAGACGCTATCTCATTGAATGATCAGACGAGTACTTGAGTTACGGTCCATGGATTGCTGAACCCAGAGAGAAATCTTTTTTCGATGGCGAAAAACTGCTGCTTCGGCAAATTCCGGGCAAGGAGCATCTCATCGTTGGGTTTACTGCTGACCATTATATAATTGACCAAACCGCATTTATCGCCAAAAAGAAACCTCAAACTGAGATTGACTCTTTTTACGCATTGTGCCTTTTAAACTCCAAACTAATGTTCTGGTATTTCAGAAATGAGAATAATGAGTTTGATGAATTGTTCCCAAAAATCAAAGCAAAAGAGTTTAAGTCATTGCCTATCAGGGTTATCCCTCCCGAGCTCCAAGCCCCTTTCATCGCCCTTGCCAACCGAATGCTCGCCCTCCACCGCGAACTCCACGAGCACAAGCGTCGCTTCCTAGCCTTGGTGCGGGCCGAACTAGGCGTCCAAAACATCACCCGCAATCTCGAAAACTGGGAATCGCTGGACTTTGCGGGCTTTCTCGCCGAACTCGCCAAGCAGAAAATCAGTCTACCGCTGGCGCAAAAATCCGAGTGGCTTGGTCATTTCGAGCAGCAGCGTGCCCAAGCCCAGGGCTTGCTGGAGCAGATAAAATCCACGGATCAACAGATAGACAACATGGTGTTCGACCTCTACGGTCTCACGGCGGAGGAGCGGGCGCTGGTGCTGGGGGCGTAGGGGCTAAGTCTCCTCTTGGTCTGGGTCCTTCAGCCGTTTCAAATTGGGGCTTTTCAACCTGTCCATCGGATAGTTTTTCATGGATTGGAGGGTATTGAGCTGCGAAATGGCGGTTTTGTGGAGCTCGACAATGGCCTATTACATTGTTTAAAGGAATTATCTATCTCTTGCAAATTAGATGCGGATAAGTCAAACCACTCGCCACGCAATCTCTTGTCCTCATATTTTGCGTGCATTTTTTGCTCAAAATGATAAGCTTCCTTTTTGCTAGGAAAAGATTTACTGCCCAACATAACTACGGAAGGTTTTTGGGATTGAAGCGTTTTTTCCCTGAAACCTGAATATTTGGACATGCCTATTTTGAAGTGCTTTGTTGATAAATCTTGCATTAAATAAACATCATAAACGGTATTCTCGTCTCCAAAATCAGGTTGTTCGTTAAAGACATTTTGAAAAACTGTCTCATAATTTTCCGAAAATTGGAAGATTTTCCCAATGATTTCCATTTTGAATAATGGATTCAACCAAGTGGCAAACTCAATAGCAATTTCTCTGCAAGCAAATGTGCCTCCATAACGCCCAGCATTCGCAGTTATCCCAATAGCGTTGGTTAAGGCTACCCATTTTTTGACGGACATCATAAAGCGATTTGTGCCAACTTCCCCAAGTATAGTTTTGTGACCGGAAATATTAAAATCAGGATTATTGATAGCCTCCCACACGGCCAAAAACTCGATAGTGTTTTTGTTGCGAATCCATTTTTCAATCAGCCCAGTGCCCCCGTCGAAACCAGTAGCAATGTCAGAAAGGGAAATGAAGTCCTCTTTCCCTTTTTCGGTAATTGTTACAACAACACCCTTGACTTCGATTTTTCTATTCTTAGCCATAGCCAAAACGATTTTAGTGTCGCAAAAATAAAGTGCAAGGGTTTAATTCCAAGTATTTGCGAAATAAAAATTTCGCGAAAATGGCGTAATTTGAGCAGCGCGACGTTCGTGCAGAGTTGTTTGGCGGAAGGTAAGCACGGGCTTGAATACTTTGCTTACTTCGTTAATGGCACTTAAAATAATCAAACGGCTCCAAACAATCCTTGCACCGAAACAGCGCTTTACAAGCCGTAGAACCAAACTGCGAAATCATTTCTGTTTCTGTTGAGCCGCAATGCGGACAAACCAAAGCGCGACGCTCTCCAAATAAAGCCTTTTTGTCGAGGCTTGATTCGGCGGGCGGCGCAATACCGTATTCCCGGAGTTTCCGGCGCCCATCTTCCGTGAGCCAGTCCGTTGTCCAGGCTGGGGAGAGCACCGTGACAACCCGGACGTTTTCAAAACCGCCTTCCTGCAAGACCGCCCGAATGTTGATCTCTATCACGCCCATAGCCGGACAGCCGCTGTAGGTGGGCGTAATGACTACTTCCAATGCTCCATCCTCCGCCATGCGCACATCGCGGATAATGCCGAGGTCGTCCACCGTGAGTACGGGGATCTCTGGGTCTGTCACGGATTCCAGGAGACTGCGGGCGCGAAGGAGTTCTTGGTGGGGCATGGATTTTTTTTGATTGATGATTGACGATTACATGATCATTCACCCTGAAACAATTTCATTTTCAACCGGTTGCCAATTTTTGCAGTTTTCGGAGGTAGGGATAGTAATGTACTTCCACGGCATGGCGTGGGCTCTTTAAAAATTCCTTTTCGGTGGCAAGGCCCTCGGCATAGGCTCGGGCATGGAAGTCAGCAGGGAGGCCATTTTCGGCCAGCACCTTCATTGCGGCCAAGCAAGAGCATCCCGCAGCTATAATGGCTATGCGGGGAGAGGGTGAAGGTATTTGGGCCATATTGCCTAAGGTTTGGTCGTACCAAAAGCAGCCTGCCAGGCCAGCACACCTCCTGTAAGGTTCCGCACTTTTTTGAAACCGTTGGCAAGCAACAGGCCTTGTGCCATGCCGGAGCGTGCACCTGAGCGGCAATGCACCACGATTTCTTCGTCCTTGTGGTCTTCGAGTTCGTGCATCGAATTCACAAGCGTATTGAGCGGGATAAGTTGCGCACCGAGGTTGAATTCTTCATATTCCCACGGCTCGCGGACGTCAATAAAAACGAACTGTTCACCTGAGGCGAGCTTTTGGCGGAGGTCTTGTACTGTAATTTCCATGTGCGAAGGTTTTGAAAAAAAATTGGTTTCTAATTATATGGGCCACTAATTGCGCAAATTTTCACGAATCAGATTCCTGTTATATACAAATCGGTGCAAATTGGTGCAATTAATCGCTAAAAATGATTGGCCTAAAAGTGGATTCTAAAATAGCCAATCTTAATTCAAGACATATTTCCCCCTACCCTTCCTACTTTTGCCGACTATTTTAAAATCATGGCAAGAAAACAATATTCCCTTCCCAATATCCTCATCCATGGCATCGCTGACCGGGGCAAGGGCGTGGGTAGAACAGAGGAAGGCATGGCAGTTTTTGTGGATGGCGCAGTACCTGGCGATGTGGTGGATGTGTTCGTGCAAAAAAAGAAAGGCGGTTTTGCGGAAGGCAGGGTCGAGGCTATTGTTAGCCCATCGCCCGACCGGGTGGAGGCTTTTTGCGAACATTTTTCGATTTGTGGTGGCTGCAAATGGCAGAATCTGGACTACACGGCACAACTTCGACACAAACAACAAGTGGTGGACGATGCGTTGCGGCGCATTGGCAAAATTGAAATCGGTGAATTCTTGCCCATTCTTGGTGCACCTGAGACGGTCTTTTACCGAAACAAATTGGAGTTTGGGTTTTCGAACAAGCGCTGGATTTTGGAAGGAGAATTTTCAAAAGAGGCTGAATATGAGGCAAATGCGCTCTACGGCCTCGGTTTCCACAAAGCCGGGTACTTCGACAAAATCATTGACGTTCAAAAATGTTGGCTACAAGCCGAGCCTTCCAATGAACTGCGTAATACTTGCCGGCAAATTGGGCTTGACCAGGAACTTGAATTCTACGACCCGCGCCACCACAAAGGCTTTTTGCGCAACCTCATGGTGCGGCTCACCACCACGGGCGAGTTGATGCTTCTGGTGAGTTTTGCTCAGAATCGCCCGGATGCTATTGCCCGATATTTGGACGCGATTTTGGAAAAGTTCCCTGAAATGACGACGCTGGTGTATTGTATCAATACGAAATTGAACGACTCCATGTTCGATCTCGAAATGCAGACGTATCGCGGCAAAGGTTATGTAGTGGAACAATTGGGCGATATGAAATTCAAAATTGGCCCCAAATCGTTTTTCCAAACCAACTCCCTGCAAGGCAAGCAGTTGTACGACGTGACGGCCGAATTTGCCGGATTGACCGGGCATGAAAATGTGTATGATTTGTACACCGGAACTGGAAGTATTGCGCTTTATCTTGCGCGGTATTGTAAATCCGTAGTGGGCATCGAAGAAATACCAGAAGCCATTGCCGATGCAGCGGAAAATATGCGGCTGAACGAGATAACCAATGCCACTTTTTATGCAGGGGATGTGAAGTCGGTACTTTCCCCCGAGTTTGTAGAAAAACATGGTCGGCCTGATGTGTTAATTACCGATCCGCCGCGAGCCGGGATGCACCCAAAGGCCGTAGAGTTCTTGCTGGATTTGGCGGCTCCGCGCATCGTGTACGTCAGTTGTAACCCTGCCACTCAGGCACGTGACCTCCAACTATTGTCTGAAAAATACGCCGTATTGAAGGTTCGGCCCGTGGATATGTTCCCGCATACGCACCACATTGAAAATGTTGCGTTGCTGGAGTTGCGATAATATAATTGGTCATTGGACATTGGTCATTGGACATTGGACATTGGACATTAGTCATTGGACATTGGACATTGGACATTGGTCATTGGACATTGGTCATTGGTCATTGGACATTGGACATTAGTCATTGGACATTGGACATTGGACATTGGACATTGGTCATTGGTCATTGGTCATTGGTCATTGGACATTAGTCATTGGACATTGGACATTGGACATTGGACATTGGTAATTGGTAATTGGACATTGGTCATTGAACATTGGTCATTGGACATTGGTCATTGGTCATTGGACATTGGACATTGGACATTGGTCATAAATCAAGCAAATTATGTTTAGCTTGCTCAGCAAATTTATCTTCTGGCTTTTCGGCTGGAAAATCACGGGGCACTACCCCCGCGAATTGACGCACGTGGTCATTGCCGTAGCGCCACATACCTCCACCTGGGATTTTTTTCTGGGGGTGCTGACCAATAGTGCAGGACAATTTCATGCCAATTACATGGGCAAGCATACCCTGTTCAAACCACCCTTTGGCTTTATATTTCGTTGGCTTGGCGGGATTCCTGTGGATCGTTCAAAAAACCACAATCTGGTAGCGGCAACGGTGGAAGCTTTCAAGCGCGAGCCGCGCATTCACGTCGTGATAGCGCCTGAGGGCACGCGCAAAAAAGTGACAAAATTGAAGACGGGTTTTTACCACATCGCCCGGCTGGCAGGTGTTCCGATTTGTCTGTGCAAGTTTGACTACGAGAAAAAAGAGGTGTTTTTTGACCCTGTACTTTTTTACCCAACGGATAATGAGGAGGCGGATATGGCCTATATTTGGGAGTATTTTAAGGGGGTAAAGGGTGGGGATCCGGAGATGGGAATTATGTGAGATTTAACTTGCATGCCCCCCACTTTTTATTCCCTGAAAACAAATCCAAACTAGGGATCAAAGCTGCTATGCGTCAATGGTTACATCATATTGCTTTTCAGGCTCCGCCAATTTGCTGATTGCTTTATCAAGAAGGATCACCGCATCCTCCCGGT
>JBBQSW010000139.1:0-8844 GCA_038213575.1 Chitinophagales bacterium
CACCGGGTGAATTTCAGCCCCGAAGCCGCAGGGGCCATTTTTTAATTCGGTAAAATTCCAGACGCCGCCCAACCCAATTGGGCTTGGCTGCGTCTTAGGGGTGTTAAATCTTTCGTAAAGAATGACTTGACATAAACCTGACAAATGCTCAAGCACTACTTTTGATCACTATTAAACACTGACTACGATTCGAATTATGAAAAAAATATATCTCCTCGCCGCTATTTGCTGCACTGATGTACGTTTTAAGGACCCATTCAAATAGTGCACCACTTAAAACCATTCGAACTTTCTCTCATCTCTTCACCGTAAAACATTTGAGCCATGAAAAAACTCGCAACTGTTTTCACTTTGTTCGCCTTGTTTTTGCTCCTAGGGGCCTGCAAATCTGATTTCAACTATTATTATTATTCAAAAGAAGAAACGGAGCTGCTCGGCCAGTTTCTCAATTTACCTGAGCTGCCCGACGACTACACTATTACCTTCCCCAGCCACTTAAGCAACACGGGCCTTTTCCCCCGTGCAGTTGAGCGCGACAAAGCAGTGTTGGGCCGCGTAATTTTCTACGACAAAAAACTTTCCAAGGACGGCACGGTCTCCTGCGCAAGCTGTCATAAACAAGCGCTTGCCTTCTCGGACGACCAAGCTTTCAGCGAAGGCGTGTTCGACCGTTCCACCAGCCGCAACTCTTTCGCACTGGGTTCGGTAGCTAATTTCTCTGCCTATTACGGCACCGACCTTAATGGCTCGAATGCTATCCGTTTTTTCTGGGACAACCGCGCTGAAACCGTTGCGGACCAAAGCCGCGGTTCTATGACCAATGCACAAGAAATGGACATGACGATGCACGAAATAGCCGCAACCGTGGAGGCCCAGCCTTATTACGCTCCGCTGTTCAAAAAAGCATTTGGCAGCGAGGTGGTTTCGGAGGAACTCGTTTTGGAAGCAGTTGCGAATTTCGTGAACGCCATGGGGTCTTTTCAAAGCCAATTTGATGCAGAGGCCAATCAAAGCCAGGCAAGTTTTGTGGGCAATTTTGGCAATACCGTTTACAATAGCGATTTTAATGGCTTTACCGCAGCAGAAAACCGGGGTAAAAAACTTTACAACAACAATTGTTCCTCTTGCCACAGCGGTAATATGGGGCGTCCGGTGTTGCAACTTGCCAACAACGGCCTGGAATCAAATCCCACTGATTTGGGTGTAGGTGCCATCACCGGCCAGAACGAACAAAAAGGTTCTTTCAAAGTACCTACACTGCGCAATATCGAGCTCACAGCACCTTATATGCACGATGGACGCTTTGCCAACCTGAACGATGTGCTCGATTTTTATAGTACGGGCATCCAGAATCACCCTTTCTTGCACGCTGATTTGAAAGCCAATGGACAACCCAAACAAATGAATTTTACGGCTGAAAATAAGAGCGACTTGGTCGCATTTTTGAATACCCTGACAGATGATGACATGCTTGCGGACAAAAAATTCTCCGATCCCTTCAAGCAGTAAACACGAACACCACCACACGTCCGCCCGGAAGCCATTGACATGATGTGCTTTCGGGCTGATTTATTTAACGACCAAGAATTCTGCCATTATGCGCCCTTTTATCTTGTTATTCGCAGCTTTTCTTCTTTTTTCGGTCGGGTGTGTCCAGCACCACTATTCCCCCAATTTTATACAAACCCCCTATTTAGAAAAAAAGGGCGATGGCGTGGTGACCGCAGCAGTGAGCGGCAGCCCGGGTTCGCTCAATGGCGATTTTCACGCATCGTTTAGTCCCGTCAAATACGGTACGGTAATGCTCAACTATTTCAGAACCAGTACCAGCTTTGATAATGCCAATGTCTTTGGCGGCACAACTTACCACCAAACTACTAAAGGATACCTTGTTGAAGGTGCATTGGGTGGGTACCTGCCTGTATTTTTTGGCACAGGCGCCCTGTATGTTGGTTGGGGACAAGGCCAAATGCGGAATGATTTTGGCATTGGGCGAATTGCCGACCTGCGGCTGCAGCGTTTTTTTGTGCAGCCTACTTTCACCTTCAAAAATGATTGGTTTCGACTTGGCATGGGCCTACGCCTGGTAAGGCTCAATTTCCCATCAGGGGATATTGATTATCGGATTGAGCCTTCGGACATCGAAAAAATTCAACGGCTGGAAAACGAGTCCCCTTTCTGGTTTCCAGAATTGGGTGGCAACCTAGGGGTTCATTTTAGGCCCTTTACGATCTCAGCCAATCTGGTAATTGTAGGCGCAAGGCCAGCCTCAGAATATGGATTTGACGGTTCAAACATTGGCGTTGGCATTTCTTTAGAGTTGAACGAGTTGTTCAAAAAACGAGGCCAAAAACCAACCATTGAAGAATGAAAAATTATACGATAAATCAACGTTTTATGAAAAAAAACCTTCTTCTACTCGCGTTTGCTTTAGTCCTTCCCTTTGGAGCATTCAGCCAGACCTATAACTATGCCCTCAATGTTCTGAACATCCCCTGTATTACTCAAAAAGGGGATCTTGTATTGGGCCTTGGCTGGAGTCGTGGAGCCACTTTTCGAGCCTTGGAAATACAAGGAACCTACAGTCCGTTACCCCATCTGGCGGTAATGGCCAACTTCTTTGGAGCACCAGAAAAAAGTGTGCGCAAGCAGTTGGACTACGGCACTGAATACTACTTATGGGAGGCTGCTGTGGGGATCTACGAAAAAATACCCAAAGGCGCCGCAAGCTTGTTCGCAGGATTTGGTACAGGGAATTTGTTCAGTCACTACGGAATGGGCCGCACGGCAGATTTTAACATTCAACGCTGGTTTTTACAGCCGGGCTTAAGCTATCGAAGCAACTATTTTCAGGCCGGGCTTGCGCTTCGACTTTCGCACCTTTATTACCGCAATGCGGTGGTATCTTATGCTATTGAGTCGCCAGATATTCAATACATACAAAACGTTGAAAAGAGTTCGCCCATGTTTTTGCCCGAGCTCGGCATACAAGCAGGGGTTCGCCTCAAACCCGTGACCATCAACCTGAGTGTTTCTTCCATTTTTCCCGATACCAACGACTTGGACTTTATTCGTCTAAACAATACCCTTTCTATTTTGGTAGACATTTCGGTGCGGAAGGAGAAACAAAGTAGCAAGTAAAAAGCTATTCCACTTTAATCTTAAATGCCAGTCCGCCCACATTGCGCGGTTCAGCATCGCCCGGGCATTTTACCCGAATGTCGTCAAAAAAGTAGGCGTCGCCGGGCTTGGCTATTTTGATCCACTCCAGTACGCCACTATTCCATTCCCCTCCTAGATTCTGCCTTGAAATGGGGTCTTCGGCCATGGCTAAATAGGTGACTTCAAAGCCCACTATTATGCATTCAGCATCAAAATCAAAGTTTTTTATCCCTAAAGAAATCCCTTTGGTTTGTTGCATCACTTCGGCTTTGAGCGTACCACTGTTATACTTTCCATCCAATTTTGGAGTAGGATCGGGAATAAGCTTTACCCGGTATTTTTGATCCACCACCAACTTGATTTCATTGCCGACCTTCCGCATTACCCGGACTTTGACCTCACCCGGATTTAGCACTTTCACGATATAATCTCCACCGCTGCCAGCAATAGAGCCATCTCCAATCAGTTCTACCTGGAGTTCCGAGACCGGGACGCTTGCTATTGCAATCCGCAAGGGGTTGTCTACACCGATGTAGAAGACATTCATCTTGACCACCTCAATGGCGACATTTGCTTGAATTTCTGGTTTGACATTGACGGTAACAGGCTGATTTTGATAGCTTTTGCCCAAATTATCGGCAACATCTTTCAAATCTTTCTTTTGTTCGACAGCCCCCGCTTCCTTAGGTCTGTCAATACCAGCGTTTCGGGGCGGTGTGGTATCCAAAACTGGGAATGTCGGCAAATCCCAGGCTTCGTTTAGGGCAGGTTCTGGCATCGAAGGCCACCAAGACGATAGACCAATGGCCAATGGCAGTAACAAAGCGATGAAGAAATTAGGACGGGCACTTCGTTTGGGCGTGATGCCCACTATATGTAGAATGCGTTCAGAGAAACGACTTTTTCCTGTAGCGTTCATTACGAATTGAGTTGAAAGGTGAAGAGAAGAGAGTTGAAGGTCAGTCAGGGTTTTGGCGTACAAAATTGGATCGGACGTATGTCTCAATACCAACTCGTCGCAGCAAAACTCACGTCGGGAGCGCGCTTCCCGGGAGAGCAACCAAAACAGAGGGTGGTAGAAGAAACAGACTTCCAAAGCCAGTTGAAAGAGGTTCACGAGATAGTCGTGGCGACGAATGTGCGCCAGTTCATGTAAAAGCAGGGCTTCTACTTGTGCCGGTGAGAGTTGCAGGAGCATGCCCACCGGGAAGAGTACCACGGGTTTCCAAAAGCCCAGGGTGAGCGGCTCAGCAATATTAGAAGATTCGAGGAGTTGAATTTCTGGGTTGATTTTCAAGCGCTTTACCCAGTCGTTGCAAAGGTTTTGGAAAACCTCGTCCGCAGTGAAAACATTTCGGCGGCGCAGCCTTTGAACCAACCACCAACCTCCGATGAGTCTCATCCACAACAATCCGGCACATATCAACCAGGCCCAGCCGATTTGGGCAGCATGGCTTTCGAGCCATATTTCGGGCGATTCCCAAAGGGACAAACGGATGGCAGCATGCTCTGACACGAATTCAGATGCTCCAATTATTCCTTCATTTTCTCGTATCAAAATGGACGTTTCCACAGGCTGAAGCCTTACCCATTCATGGACGAACGTTGCGACTGCCGAAACTACCGTAGCAAGCATAGCAGCCAGCGAAAGCAGGTACACCGCTTGATGCCGAGGGTTGAGCCACCATTCCAGCAATTTGAAAACCAGCCAGATAAGGGTGATTTGCCAGAGTGAGTGGGCTACGGTCAGGCCAAATGCCTGAGTGACCGGGGTGAAAGTTGCGAATGGATTCATTTCCCAGAAAGTTGTTGGTCAAGCCAGTTTTTGAGTTCCTGCAATTCTTCGGGGCTGGCCTTTTCGTTGCCGAGGGCGTGCATGACCATTTGGAGCGCTGAGCCGCCAAAGGCCGTGCGCATCACTTTGCCCGCCAGTTGTTGTTTTACATCTGTTTCTTTTACCAAGGCTCGATAAAGGTGGGAGCCTTCTACAATCTTCTTTTCTAAAGCGCCTTTTTCGGTGAGCCGCTGGATCTGCTTGAGCACCGTGGTGTAGCCCACGTCTTTGCCGGCGGCGGCAATGCGCTCATGGATACTACGGACGGTGGCAGGCTCTATTTCCCAGAGTACCTGAAGGATTTCCAGCTCTGCTTCGGAGGGTTGGTAGGACATGGTGGATTGGTGGATTGGTTGATTGGTTGATTGGTGGATTGTATGCGTGATTCTGATTTATAACGGCAAAGGTGTACGACAATTGTCGTAATCGCAAATTTTTTTACGACAATTGTCGTAGATGCTTAAGCATTTAACATTTGGGGTGTCATAAATCATTGATTTTCAATGTCTATGTGTCCCATCGGTGTCATCAGTGTTCCACCTAAGCACTTGCCTTTGGTTAATATGGTCTACGGGTATTTGTTTGATTCGGCTGACAGTATCCTGTTTTAAAATGAAATTAAATCAAATATCTATTTATTGAAATCCGCGAAAGGCGCTGGGCTTGAGTATCTTAGATTTGCATTGAACTCTCTAAATTATCGCCCGCTATGAAGGAGGAGACGTGAAGGGCGTGGAAGCCCAGGCCATTTACAGCCCAATAAAATACACTGGGATGATGTTAAACCATATAAAAATACCGCGAAGAACGAATGGAACGAATGGAAATTACACCGAATGGGGACGCGGAAGTATGACAGAAGCAGGGATTGGAGCCTACTATCCTCATCGGCCATTTAACCTTAGTTTGTTCGGTGGTTATGGTGGGGGCTGGGCAGAAAACGCCTACGAAAACGAGCAGGCAAGTGTTTTACCTGAAGAAAGTCTGCAATCCAGGCTTGAATTTCGCCGATGGTTTTTGCAACCCAGTTTGAGCGTTCGGGTAAAGTGGCTCCAGTTCGGTTTTGGGATGCGACGCGTATGGCTCAACTATACAAAAGGGGATGTTGGTTACCAAATTGACCCGAAAGAACTGGCCTCCATCAAAAATATAGAATCGAAAGGTTTCTTTCAGTTCTGGGAAAATGGCTTTTCACTTGGGGTTCATCTCACAGGATTCTCGGTTACTTACAATAACGTATGGCTGAGTCGCAAAAATTACAAATTTGAAGATTATCAATTTAACAAAAACGGCAGCAATCTTTGCTTCACCTTGAATATCAACGAATTGTGGGAAAATGAAGACGAACCGAAGGAAAAACGAGTAAATTCTGCACCCCAAAAAACAGGCAGTAATTTACCCTAAAACCCTTTTGATTTTTAATTGTTTAAACACCTATATTTGCAACACCAATGTTGGTTTTTCTGCCACGAATTGCACAAATCAGCACGAATGGATTTGTGTAAATTGGTGCATTTAGCAGCAAAAAAACACTCGTTATGAACAGAGTTGATTTTCTCAAAACCATGGCGATGTTGCCATTAGCGACTTGCAACATGAAACTTCAGGATTTTCCCAAACTGGTGGGACAAGGTCCCAGCGCTGAAAAATTACCCGCGCTCTTCGTCGGCCACGGCAGCCCGATGAATGCGCTGGAAGACAATGCCTTCACCCGAAGTTTAAAAAAACTCGGTGCAACATTCAAAAATGAAGGCAAAAAGCCCGCTGCCATTCTGGTCGTGTCGGCGCACTGGCTCACACGGGGCAGTTTTGTGAATGTGAGCGAAAAGCAAAAAACCATCCATGATTTTGGGGGCTTTCCACAGGCACTTTTTGATATGGAATACCCTGCACATGGCTCGCCCGAAAAAGCCAAAGAAGCCGCCCTGCTCAGTCACTTGTTGCACGAAACCAACGAATGGGGCTTGGATCACGGGGCCTGGTCCGTGCTCGTACACCTGTTCCCGGAGGCCGACATTCCGGTATTTCAGATGAGCATTGATTTTTACCAGCCCATGCAATACCATCTTGATTTGGCGGCACAATTACGTTCATTGCGCGAAAAAGGGGTGCTCGTGATTGGAAGTGGAAACATTGTGCACAACCTGCGGATGAGTATGCCAAAACTTCAAATGAGCGATGCCACGCCTTACGATTGGGCCACAGAATTTGATACCTGGGTGAAAGACAAAATTGATTCGGGCGATTACGGAGCCTTAGCCAACTATGAGCAAATTGGTTCCGCTGGTTCACTCGCGGTGCCAACTACAGACCACTATATCCCAATGCTCTACACGCTCGGCCTGGCAGACGGCAAAGAAGAAGTAAAGATGGTATACGAATCGGTGGAGTATGGGGGATTGAGTATGCGGACGTTTCAAGTGGGGTAAACGCAGGGTTGGGGAGTGCAAAAGGTGATAAAATATTTTGTGTTTTTATTTCAAAGTAAAAACAAAGTATTTTAAATTTGCCCTTCATTTATTTTCACCCAGTCTCATAATGAAAAAAGAAACAAGCATTCAGCTATTCGAGGCCAAACAAATCCGCTCGTCCTGGAGCGAGGAGGAGCAAAAGTGGTATTTCTCCGTTATTGATGTCATTGAAGTGCTCACAGGCACTGATCGTCCCCGCAAGTACTAGGAACGACCTCAAAAGCAAACTGAATAAAGAAGGCAGTCAACTGTCCGATTTTTTCGGACAACTAAAAATACTTTCCTGGGACAGCAAAATGCGAGAGACAGACGTGGAGGTTATCTGAATCAAAAAGAGACCTGCAAAATAGTTCAGCTTTTTAGGCATTCATTGCAATGGATCGGCCAGAGGTTAAATTTGACCAGTACTTTACCCCTGTGTTTGATTATTTAACCCAAGCCAAAACACGTCCCCACATTTTTGTGAATCAATTACTTACCTTAATTTAACATGAAACAGCCTTTCAAATATGCAGTTCTGCAATATCGGCCTTCTTACTTGCTTGACGAGCGGGTAAACGTTGGCTTGTTGTTTCATTTTGTGGAAGAAAAAACCGTCGAATTTGTTTTCCCAGAGCATCTGAGCCGCATCAATCACTTGTTTCCAGGTGAAGAGCCGCACTTATTACGCCAGTATTTGCGCTCATTTAAAAACGAAACACTTGGTTTGAATAAAAATCCTCTTTATCTTAATCAGATAGATTTGACAGCATCTCTGCTTACACCTGATGCAAATGCTTTTTGCTTTTCTGACTGGAAAACTGGCTTATACGCTGATCGTCAAGCAACATTAGCGCATTACCAGAAATTGTTTTTTAAATATTATGGTGAAACTAGCTTTATAAAGCCTTTGGTTAAGGATGAAGATTTGAAGCGAAAATTTTCCCAAAGCCTAAAAAAGCAATCCCAAAAACTGGGAATTATTGGCCTTTTTCAGGAAGATTTTGTACTTAATCACCCTTCCATAAATGATTTAAAATTGACTTTCGATTATGGTTGGCAAAATGGCAAGACGAACTTTGTAAAGGCCCTATCTTTTGATTTGAAAGAAAAAGATTCCGTGTTTGATAAGGCACAACGGTGGTATGGCAGAATTGCCCAATACCCACAAGCTGTTGACAATGATAAATGCCGTTTTGATTTTTTGGTTGCTCCTCCTGCAAACCAAGATTTGAACAAAGCTTTCAAAGCAGCAATAGGTATCCTTGAGGCTATCCCAGCCCCAAACATAAAAATAATTTATGGCGAAGAAATGGACAACTATATTCGTGAAGCAGTTGCTACGGTAAAGCCCTTAACTTTATTCGGTTGAATCTCCCCCCCCCGCAAAATACCCCG
>JBBQSW010000140.1:0-8801 GCA_038213575.1 Chitinophagales bacterium
TTTGTCATCTGGTCAATGACCTAATGACCCAATGACCTAATGACCTAATGACCCAATGACCCTAATGTCCCAATGACCCAATGACCCTAATGACCCAATGACCCCAATGACCCAAATGACCCAATGACCCAATGACCCTAATGACCTAATGACCCAATGACCCAATGACCCTAATGACCCAATGACCCTAATGACCCAATGACCCAATGACCCTAATGACCCAATGACCCCTCCTACGCCAAGGCTTCGGCGGGTAAAAATGACCCAATGGCAAAAATCCTCATCATCGGCCAAGGCATCGCGGGTACGCTGTTGGCCAGGTCGCTCCGCAAAAGAGGGCTTGAGGTGCATGTTGCCGATGGGAATCTTGCGGGCGCGTCCTCTTCTGTTGCAGCTGGCATTATCAACCCGGTCACAGGCAAAAGATTCGTAAAATCATGGCGCTTCGATGAGTTTTTCCCGATTGCAAAAGAAACCTATCAACAAATTGAACAGGAGCTCGGCATATCCATTTGGGAGGAACGCCCTACCCTACGCTTACTAGGCACACCCGAGGAGGCAAATGATTGGTCTATTCGTTGCGCCCAACCTGAGTACACCGAGTATTTGGGCGAAATGGCGGACGCAGGGGCTTGGACTGCGTATTTAAAACCCGGTTTTCGACTGGGCCTTATTCGGAAATCTGCTCGTGTTAATTTCCCTGTACTGCTTTCTGCCTTTCGGGAAAAAGTCCTACGAGAAGGTTTTTTCTTGAAAAAAAGTATTGATTACCAAGAAATTGAAATGCTTTTGCAAACGTACGATCGGGTCGTTTTTTGCGAAGGTTGGCGGGCAGAAGCCAATCCTTTTTTCCCGGAATCCCAGTTCAGGGTTTCCAAAGGCGAGGCTTTGATTATTCGATTTCCTGAAACAGAAAATGTAGGACGACTTGAAGGGGTGCCACACGTTTTACCCACAGACATGCTCAAAAAAACCATGCTGCTCGTCCCCTTAGGCGACGGCACTTTTTGGGTTGGCAGCACTTACCGATGGCATTTCGACGATACCTTACCTGGCCAAGAAGGACGCGATTTCATATTGTCCTATTTGCATGAAATGTTTGACACGCCTTTCGAGATAGTGAACCAGGTGTCGGGGATTCGACCCACAATGATTGATCGCAGACCAGTTGTTGGACAAAGCAAACTAAACTCCAAGGTGTTTATTTTCAATGGTTTGGGAACGAAAGGAGCTTTACTTGCACCTTTTTTTGCGCAGCAATTGGCGGGGGAGATTTGTAAATCTTAGAGTTTGCCCCCTATTTCGTCGGCGTTTTCACAAATTGACCACATTGTCCAAATTGCCCACTTTATCTCCCACACTCGCCCTTCAATTGTTCCAAGTCATGCGGCTTGGGACAGCCGTGCTGACGGGTATTCTGCTCGCCAAAAGCGGCCTGCCCACCGCCGAAATCGGGGCTTGGGAGATGCTGCTTTACCTGGGCACCACGCTTACTTTTTTCTGGGTCAACGGGCTTTTGCAAGGCATCGCGCCAGTGTATTCAAAACTGGGGGAGGAAGAGCGTAAATCTTTCATTTTCAATCATTTTTTGTTGTTTTGTAGCATTTCTGCCGCGCTTTTTCTATTGCTTTTTTTAGGGGAAAGATGGATTGCGCCTGCGCTGACAGGGTTAACAGAAGTGCCACATTTCAAATTGTTTGCACTTTATCTATTGCTAAATCTGCCCACATTCCCGGTGGAGTATTTTTACCTGCTACAGGAACGTCCGCGCAGCATTGTGGTTTGGGGCGTAGTCAGCTTCGGGTTGCAGGTGGTAGCACTTTTTGTCCCCATCCAAATGGGTTATGGACTGGAAGGCGGCATCACAGCCTTAGTGATCTTGAGCGGATTAAAATTCTTGTGGACGGCAGGGCTGGCCTTGCGCATTGGACGGATCGGATTCGACAAAAAAATCATGGTCTACTACCTCGTTTTTTGCGCCCCGCTCCTGTTGAGCAATGTAGTGAGCAATCTTATGTTGCTCTTTGACAACTGGCTGGTAGGCTGGCATTTTGGCGACCCGGCAGTGTTTGCCGTGTACCGTTACGGCGCAAGAGAATTTCCGCTTGCCACAGCATTGGTGAGCGCACTGGGGGTCGCTATGATTCCGCTCCTGACAACTTCACCAAAGGATGGATTGGCTGAATTAAAAGCCAAATCCCGGCAGTTAATGCACTGGCTTTTCCCCTTGACAATCATCCTCTTGTGTATCAGCAAACCACTTTTCCCAATAGTATTCAACCCGGATTTTGCGGCGAGCGCGGACTTGTTCAACATTTACCTGCTCACGCTGGCGAGCCGGGTGCTGCTGCCGGCGTCTATTGTACTGGCTAAGGGTGACTCACGCAGCATTTTTTGGGTAAGTATAGTAGAGTTATGTGTAAAATTTGTGCTTGGGTTTATATTCCTTCAAATCTGGGGCTTGCCGGGTTTGGCCTTCTCCGTAGTATTGTCATTTTGGGTAGAAAAACTGGGGCTTATCTGGGTGTTGGAGAAAAAACACGGGGTCAGGACTGCGGATTGGGTGGATTGGAAGTGGTATTTGGGGTATGGGGTGGCGCTGGGGGCCGTCTTTCTAGCAGTAACACTTTTTTAAAAAATGTTACTGCTAAGGAACAAGTTATTATTCACCCGTTCCTAAACAGACACGAATTCTCCCTCAGCCCTAAAACTTAATATTTTCCTACCCCAACTGCTTCTTTCCCAACCGTAAACAATGCTACTTTTATCCCACCAAATCGATTTTGAAGGATGAGCCGTGTTTTGCCCGGATTCATCGTTCCTCATTCATAATTTATCATTCCAATCCATCCAAACTATGCGAAAGCAAATTGCCTACGCCCTTCTTGCCACAGCCGCTGCTGCTGGACTTTTTTTGCTCGTCCGTAGCCAAAAAGCCGTCAAAAACGAGGCTTACTACGAGGCCGTTTCCCAATATATCTACGCCTTCACATCGGGCTCTATCAGCCGCGATGAGGTGGTGCGTGTGCGGTTCGTCAACGCCGCCGTCGCGCAGGAGCAGGTCGGCAAAGACGTGCCGGCCAGCGTGTTTTCCACCGACCCAAAAATCGAAGGCAAAGCCGTGTGGGAGGACGACCGCACCATCAAATTCACGCCGAAACAATCACTTACACCCGGCAAACGCTACACCGCCCGTGTGGCCGTGAACCATATTTATGCCGATGTGCCGAGCCTCGCCCGCTCCTTCGAGTTTGACTTCAACGTGCGCGAACTAGCCTATGACGTGGTCACCGACGGCCTTTCTGCCGACCCTAACGACCTGTCACATCAGCGCGTTACCGGGCGTGTTCGAGTAAACGAATCTTGCGATGCAGCCAAAATAGAGCAGATGTTTGCAGCAAAACAAGGCAACAAAGCCTTGCTCGTAAGTTGGAAACACAGCCAGGACGGTCTTTCCCACGAATGGACAGTGGCCGGTGTGGAACGCTCGAACGCCGCCAGCAAGGTGCGCCTCGCATGGTCTGGATCGGCCATCGGGGTAGATAAAAGCGTCTCTGAAGAGCAAACCGTGCCACCCTTTGGCGAGTTCGTCGTGCTGTCGGCCAAGGCCGTGCAGGTGGAGGAACAGTATGTTTTGATCAATTTTTCTGACCCAATTTCTGCCGCGCAAGATTTGGCAGGCTTGGTACGCATTGACAATTACACTGGCAAATTGCGCTACGTTACCGATGGCAATTTTGTGCGCGTTTATCCCGGCGAGCGCATCACAGGGGCAAAAAAAATCGTGGTGGATGGAAGTATTCGCAGTGCCGCCGGGCAAATATTGAACGCTGCCGGCGAATGGAAACTGAGCTTTGAAGACCTCAAGCCCGGCGTTCGGCTCGTGGGTCGCGGCGCAATTATTCCACAACAATCAGGCGGAGGCGTAATCTTCCCATTCGAGGCGGTTGGGCTGATTGCTGTGGACGTAGAGGTGTTTAAAATATTCAATTCCAACATATTACAATTCCTGCAGGTCAACGAAATAGAAGGTGAACAAGAATTGGAGCGGGTGGGAAAAATTGTTTTGCAGAAAAAATTTGACCTCGCTGCCATCAATCCCGACGCTTCCTCGAAAGTATGGCAACGTTATGCCCTTGATCTCAAGGACATGATTCAAAAAGATCCTGGCGCGATTTATCAGGTTCGCCTGGCATTCAAAATGGACTACACTTCCTGCCCAACAGCCTCCATTGCTGCGAATGAAGGAGAGGAGGACGAAGATGGCGTGGTAAAAAGTATCATGGGGGGTTATCGCGGTATTTACTGGAACGAAGGTGACAGCGAATACTGGTGGCAAGACGGCGACGACTACAATTGGGACAGCCGTGAAATCGCTTGCTCAAAAGAATATTACAACTCCGAACATTTCAGCAAGCGCAACGTGTTTGTCAGCGACCTTGGCCTGACTGCCAAACGCGGACGCGACGGCTCCCTTTTCCTCGCGGTCACCGATCTACATACTGCCCAACCAGTTAGCGGTATTGACATTGAACTGCTCAGTTACCAACTCCAGCCCATCACCAAAACCCGCACCCAAGGCGATGGCACGGTGATGGTGGAAGGTTTGCGCGAAACGCCGTTTTTGGCTGTCGCTACAGGCCAGGGTCGGCGTGGCTACCTCCGCATGGCCGATGGAAACGCCCTCTCTCTCAGCCGTTTCGACGTGGCTGGCGTGGAACCGCAAAAAGGTTTGAAAGGTTATATCTACGGCGAGCGCGGCGTGTGGCGACCCGGAGATTCGCTCTTTTTGAACTTTGTTTTGGAGGACAAAACAGGCCGGCTCCCGCAAGGGCATCCCGTGGTGTTTGAACTCCGTGACCCCGCTGGAGCACTCCAATACCGAACCGTGCAAACTGCGGGCGTGAATGGAGTTTACCCGTTCTATTGTGCTACCCGCTCTGAAGCAAAAACGGGCAACTGGATTGCCAGTGTCATGGTAGGCGGCGCGACTTTTACACGCCAGGTAAAAATCGAAACGGTGAAGCCCAACCGCCTGAAAATGGATCTGAATTTTGGTCCACGCCCCTTCCTCACAGCCAAAGATTTTGCCATTGGCAGCGAAGGAAAGGGTATCAACGGGGCTTTGAAAGTCAACTGGTTGCATGGCGCCACCGCTCAAAATCTCAAGTCAACCGTAGAAATGCAAGTTCGGGCGGTTAAGACAGAATTCACGGGCTACAAAGGCTACACTTTCGACGACCCTTCGCGCTACTTCTACTCTGAAGCAGAAATACTGTTCGATGCGAACCTTGACCAAAACGGACAGGCCAGCATTCCACTCAAAATAGGCGAAGTAAGGGCCTCCCCTGGCAAACTCATCGCCAATTTCAAGGTTCGTGCTTTTGAAGCCGGCGGCGATTTCAGCACCGACAACTTTGCGTTGGATGTGTTGCCTTATGATCGTTTTGTCGGCGTATTTATCCCCACCGACAAATGGGGCAACAAAACACTGGACCGCAACGGAAGCAGTAAGGTCAACTTTGCGGTACTGAACAATTTGGGCAAACCGGTTGCCAACCACAAAGTCACCGTTGCGCTCTACCGCGTAGACTGGCGTTGGTGGTGGGACGATGACGCACAGTCTGGCGTCGGGCAATTCAATAGCAGTGAACTCAACGACGCCGTTGATCACGCCGAGTTGACCACGGATGCCCGTGGACAAGCTTCTTGGACGGTTAAACCAACAGGCTGGGGCCGTTACCTCGTGCGCATTGCCGACACCGAAGAAGGCCATACTGCGGGCGACTTTTTCTGGGCAGGACAGCCAGAGCAGTTGGACGACATTCAAAGCCGCAACGCAGCGGCGATGTTGCCGTTTACCGCTGAAAAAGAAAAATACAATGTCGGCGAGGAAGTGGTATTGAAAGTCCCTGCCAGTGAAAACGGACGGATTCTCCTTACGTTGGAAACCGGCACTCGTGTGGCGCGCCATATTTGGTTCGACGCTGTGGCAGGTGATAACTTCCTGAAATTCAAGGCAGAAAAAGACATGGCACCCACGGTCTACGCCCACGTCAGCCTCATCCAACCGCATGCGCAAACGAAAAACGACCTGCCCATTCGGATGTATGGCGTGACCCCGGTGAACATCGAAAACTCGGCTACTCGTCTGGAAGCCCAACTCGATATGCCCGACCAATTGAAGCCCGACGAGTTCTTCAACATTTCCCTGCGCGAGAAGGGCGGCAAGGCTTGTGTCTATACCCTAGACGTGGTGGATGAGGGCTTGCTTGACCTCACACGGTTCAAAACGCCTAACCCTTGGGATGCGTTCTATGCCCGCGAAGCCCATGGTGTAAAGACCTGGGACATATACGATTACGTGCTGGGGGCCTACGGGGCGGAACTATCCCGCATCCTCGCCATTGGCGGCGACGGCATCAACCAGAAGGCGAAAAACGCTACACAGGTCAATCGTTTCAAACCCTGTGTGATACACCTTGGGCCTTTTAAACTTGAAAAAGGGCAGGTGGCCAAACACCGTTTGAAAATTGAGAATTACGTCGGTTCAGTGCGTGTGATGGCCGTGCTTTCCGCCCCTGCAGCGGGTGGCGAGGGCGCGTATGGCAATGCCGAAAAAACCTGTCCGGTACGCAAACCGCTGATGATTATGCCCACTTTGCCAAGGGTGCTCGGCCCGGGCGAGACCCTTCGTTTGCCCGTTGAGGTATTTGCCATGGAAAAATCGGTGAACAGCGCGACCGTAAACGTTCGGGAATCGAGCGGTTTGGTGAGCATTGCAAGCAATTCAAGCAATTTGACCTTTAGCGAACCCGGCCAAAAACTTACCTACTTTGACCTAAAAGTGGGCGAAAAAACGGGCGTTGCCAAATTCAGCATTTCGGCCACTGGTGGAGGCGAAACGGCTAACTCTGAAATCGAGATTGAGGTCCGGAACCCCAACCCCGTCATTACCCGGGTATTGGATGGTTCGATTGACCCAGGACAAACCTGGGCCCAAACAGCCAAATCCACCGATTTTAGCGACCTCGAAGCAGCGGTGCTGGAAGTGAGCAGCATTCCGCCGATAAACCTCTCGAAACAACTTGACTTTCTGATCCAATACCCGCACGGCTGCATCGAACAAACAACCTCTGCTGCGTTCCCACAACTTTATGTAGACCTCATCGCCCCGCTCACAAGTAAGCAGCAGCAGGACATTCAGAAAAACGTGACGACAGCCATCGCTAAATTACAGAATTTCCAGATGGCCTCAGGCGCGTTCTCCTATTGGGCTGGCAGCAACGAGGTGGCCGACTGGGCAGGTACCTATGCTGGGCATTTCTTGTTGGAAGCAAAAGCTCGGGGCTATGCTGTGCCGCAGCAAATACTCGACAAATGGATTGATTTTCAAACCAAAACCTCGCGTACTTGGGAACCAGGCACCGAAAATGATCCGAATGGCTGGTGGCGACATGATACCGAGATGGCGCAAGCCTACCGCCTTTACACCCTTGCATTGGCTGGAAAGCCTGATCTTTCAGGCATGAACCGTTTGCGGGAACAAAAGAAAAAATATGAAAGTTCGGCGTCCTTGCTTGCAGCAGCGTTTGCCACGGCAGGCAAAAATGAAGCCGCAAGGGATTTGCTGAATGATGCAAGTTTACAAAAATTCGGCTATACCTGGTGGGGATATACTTATGGTTCTGATTTGCGGGATTTGGCCTTAAAACTTGAAACCTTGACTGCCGTGGGCGACAACAAACGCGGCCTAGAGGTGGCCCTGCAAGTTGCCTCACAAATAGGCAATGCTGCCAGATGGTATTCCACACAAGAGGTTGGAACTTGTCTCCGCGCACTCAGTAAATACGCGAAGAAGGCCACTTTTGGAGAAAAATCAGACTTTGTAATCAAGGCGGGCGGGCGCGAAATCCCGGTAAACAGCACGACTTCTTACTATCTGTACCCGCTGGGGGATGAGGTTGCAGGGGGGGTGTCGGTGAAAAACCTGAGCAAGCAAAAACTCTACGCACGGATCGTGATGCGTGGTCGCCCGGCTTCTATGGATGTGCCCGCCGAAAGCAGCAACATCACGCTGGGACTTCGCTACACCGATCTGAAGGGGTCGGCCATTGACCCAGTCAAGCTCAAACAAGGCACGGATTTCCTTGCCGAAGTGACCGTGACGCGCACAGGTGCTATGAGATTCGATTTCAACGAATTGGCACTCACTCAAATATTTGCCTCGGGCTGGGAAATTCTCAACACACGCATGAGCGCCGTGGGCGGCTCAACTTCCGACCTCATGGATTATCAGGATGTGCGCGATGACCGGGTATTTACCTATTTCGACCTGCCGTTCAACTGGGCCAACGACAAAAATGCGAAGCAATCACGCACCTATCGCATCCAACTGAACGCTGCGTATGCAGGGCGTTACTATTTACCTGCTGTAGCCTGCGAAGCGATGTACGACAACCGGATTCGAGCGGTACAGCCTGGAAAGTGGGTGGAAGTGGTAAATTGAGGCATTTAGATTTTCGATTTATAAAGCCAGCCCTTGGAAGTTTTGGAAACTTTCAGGGGCTGGTTGTTTTTATTCAAGGTCTTCCAAACTTTTCTTCTAAAAAGCCCATTACCTTTCCCGTTGCACCCCGGTTTTCTTCCAAATAGTTCCTGACCGCATCGGACGCTTTTTGATAAAAAAGGGGGTCTCGCAATTTGGCTAAAATTTCTGCCAAGTCCTCCGCATTTCGCACAACAAATGCCCCGCCTCGCGCCACAAACTGTCGCGCTTCTTCAAACTTCTCGTACTTAGG
>JBBQSW010000141.1:0-8798 GCA_038213575.1 Chitinophagales bacterium
CATGGAAACCGATACGTTGGAATTCAATGCAAACGTGAAAGGCGACTGGTTTTTTCATTGCCATATTTTGTACCACATGATGAGCGGGATGGGCAGGGTATTCAGCTATGAAAACCAAGCGCCTAATCCGCTTATCCCAAACCCGAAACTAGCGCAGCGTCAATTGTTTGCCGACGATCGAAAATTTCATTTTATGGCGCAAGTCGGCCTTGAAAGCAATGGCAGCGACGGCCAGGCCATGTTCGGCAACACGCGCTGGAGGGCAAGCACACTTTGGCATTTGGGTCTCCACGACCGGCACGGTTACGAAAGCGAAACCATGTTTGGGCGTTATTTTGGCAAAATGCAGTGGCTTTTTCCGTACGCCGGGTTTGATTACCATTACAAAGTGGAGGGTGGGCCTGAAAACATTTTCGGAAATGAAGACCGCAACTGGTTTGGCCAGATCAGCAATAAGAATGACCGCAAAACAGTAGTGGCCGGTATTGCTTATACTTTACCGATGTTATTGGTGGCCGATTTGAGGGTAGACGGCGATGGGAAATTCCGGTTTCAGTTGGGAAGGGAAGATGTACCGCTGACTCAACGGCTGCGTTTCAATATCATGATCAATACCGACAAGGAATACATGGCTGGTTTCCGCTACATCGTGGGCAAAAACCTGGGGCTTTCGACCCACTATGACAGCGATATGGGATTTGGTGCGGGAGTAACCGTCATTTATTAATAAACAAACGGTAGAAACGGAGCATGGCTACACGTTTCGGTTTGCCAGTTCTGAGGAGACGCTCGGACAATTGATGGTTTTCATCCAGGCTGAACGGCAGCAAATACCGCGCCTGCTGGTGGGCGGCGTAAAGTCATTTGTCGGCAAAATACCAGTCGGAAATACGG
The DNA here is from genome assembly GCA_038213575.1 of Chitinophagales bacterium. Classification (GTDB taxonomy): domain Bacteria; phylum Bacteroidota; class Bacteroidia; order Chitinophagales; family Saprospiraceae; genus M3007. The sequence goes on from JBBQSW010000141.1 coordinate 895, forward strand.
GCGGGGCAAACGTGCCACCTTTGAGGCCGATGGATATTCCTGAAGAACTTGATCGGATTTTGAAATCGAATTAATTATAGCACATTCGGTTGTTATTTCATCGGTACCTATTCAGAATTTTCTCTTTACAGCAAAAATTATGAAAAAAATAAACACCCTGCTTGGTTTAATGCTTTTAGCGCAACTGGCTATCACACAAACTACGCCCGACGAAGCAGTCCGTGCCGCGCTACAGAACAACCCGATCACCCGCGCTGCCGCCTTTGACGTGCAGGCCAAAAAATATGGAGAAAAGGCCTCATTCAACCTGCCTAACCCCGAAGTAAACGCCGAAAGCCCCACCGGAGAATTTTTCGTGGTAGGTATTACGCAGTCGTTCGAATTTCCGACGGTGTACGCCCGGCAAAAACAGGTAGCCAAAGCAGAAACGGCCCTTGCCCAGGCGGGTCAGCGCCTGGAAGAAAATGACCTCAAATATGCGGTTCGCTCCCTTTATCTGGAAACCCAGGTGGCAGAATTTCAAAGCCGTCAGTGGGCAGAACGAGACAGTTTGTATCAGGCCATTGGCGTCGCTGCTGCCAGACAGTTTGCCGGAGGGGAAATTGATTTTTTACAAAAAACCCTGGCGGAAATCGAAGCAGGCAAAGTACAGCAGGAACGTTTGGCTGCAGTACAAAAAGCATCGGTACTGCGTCAGCAATTAAGCATTTACACCGGAAAAAACGATCTGGGAACACTGCTGCCGCTGGGTGCAGATACCGTCGGCCTGTTACCAATGTCCGAAATTTCGGGCAATCCCTCCGTTTTTTACCAGGAACAGACTGCCAAATTAGCGGAACAGCAAATCAGCCTGGCAAAAAGCCGGGCATTGCCCAATTTCTCGCTGGGCTACCTGAACCAGGGACCCCGGAGTACACCCATTGACTATCGTTTCCGCGCCAGCGTCGGCATACCTTTGTGGGCTGGACAGTACCGCGCCGGCACCCATGCTGCCAAAGCTGAAAGCCAGGCCGCTGTCGCCCGCGCCGAAGCGCAGACACAAACGGTAATGATGGAATCTCAACGCACCAAAACCGAAGCGACTACCGCATTGTTAAAGGTCAAATATTATGAACTCCAGGCTCTGTCACAGAGCCGTTCGCTTATCATAGCCGCCAATCGCTTGCGTGAAGCAGGGCAGGTAGATTACGTCGCTTTTTTGCGGACGCTGGATGGAGCATATTCCGTCCAGCGCGAGTATGCTGAACAAGTGCAAGCCTTAAACCTGGCCCAATTGCGATTGCGGTATCTGGCAGGAGCATTATAAGATTACCAAAAATTAAAGTCAAAAAATATGAAACATCTCTTGTTTTTCCTTTCTGCGTTGCTGTTGCCAACCATGTTTTTTGCGCAAGCGGAACATTCCCACGCCGATGGCACCACGCATGCCGCACACGGCGACGAAGCGGCTACTCCTGATGCAAAACCCGGTTCCGACCACTTTACAACCTATGGCGAATCGGATAAATACGAGCTCACCTTGTACTATCCTGAACTCGTTGCGGGTGAAGAAGCGCACCTGACGCTTTTCGTGGCAGATTATTATTCCAACCGTCCGATTGACAAAGCTGAGCTGAAGATCGGAACCTTGGAAAACCCGCAGGTCGCTTTCGAAGTCAAGCTGCTCTCGCCAGGCGTATATGAATTGAATAGTATGTTTCCTGAAAATAAAACCTACACACTCAATGTACAAGTGAATCATCCAAATGGAGCAGACCTGATCGGTGTGAAAGGCGTTACCGTAGGCCAAAAACTGATTGTGGAATCTGGAGTTGCTGTACCGCATACCCATTCGTATGGCTGGATGTGGTTTTTGGGTGGGCTCTCTGTAGGATTGGTTGCGATGTGGTTCGTTAGCCGCCGCCGCAGCCGTGTATTGACTGCTGTGTTTTTGCTGACAAGCGCGTGGTTTTCTGCCCCACATTTGAACCAGGCTTTTGCCCATGGCGATGAGCCGCACGGCCCAAAATCAGGCGGCAGTGGATACGGTAAGTCCGTGGATGTACCAAAGGAAACCCAGTTTTTGTTTGAAATCCTGACTCAACCCATCAATGTAGGCGACTACCAATCTGCTACCACCATGTTTGGCACCGTTGTGCCGGGATCAGGCGGCTTGGGTGCTGTGGTGGCCCCGCAAGGTGGGCGCATCACGCGGGTAAGCGTTTCCGTTGGTCAAACCGTACGCGCCGGACAGACGATTGCAGTCTTGCAACAAAGCATTGGCACCTCCGATCAGGTTGGCATTGCGGCCAACAATGCTGCTCTGGCGGTGCAAATCGAAACGGCTAAAGCGCGCGTGGCGGCCACCAAGCGGGAACTGGAACGATTGAAAAAAATTGAAGACATTGCGGCCGGGCGGGATGTGCAGGCTGCCGAAGCGAATTACAATCAGGCGCTGGCCGAATTACAGGCGATTGATACTCGGGCTGTAGGAGCCAACTCGGCGGCCAATAGTCGTACCATTTCTTTGGTCGCTCCCATTGGAGGAGTGGTGGGCGCTTTTACGCTCACACCCGGGGCGGAGGTCGTGGGCGGACAAACGCTGTTTACGATCACCAATCTCAGCAAAGTGTATGTGGAAGCCCAGGTATACGACCGGGATGTACCGGCGATTCGCTCGGGCAACAAGTTTTTGGTGACCTGCAGCACCGATGATCACAAGAGCGCGGAGGTTCGGCTTATTTCTCAGGCCCAGAGCATGAACCCCGGAAACCAGAGCCAGCGCGTACTTTTTGAAATGGACAACCCGCGGGGCGAGTTCAAAATTGGCGAGTTTGTGACAGTGAAAGCCTTGGACAACAGTACCTCGCGGCAAATAACGGTACCCAATTCAGCGCTGACAGAGATCAATGGCAAAACGGCGGTGTTCCTAAAACACGCGCCAGAGGAGTTTGAGTTGGCGTATGTCCAGACAGGTGAGGACGACGGTGCCCGGACCTTGATTTTGAAAGGTATAGAAGAAAGCGAAAAAGTGGTGGTGAATGGGGCGTACGAGGTGAAGATGATGTACTTAAATCAATAAGATCCATTACACATATTTTAATTTTAAATTTTCTCATCATGAAAAAAATCTTTTACCTGTTCCTCTGTGCAATGATCAGCACCGCTCAAACATTGACGGCACAAGTCAATATCGTTGTCGCACCAGATAGCGTGTTCGTCTCACTTCCTGCCACAGAGCATGAAATCAATTTGCCTTCCTATATGACCAACAACACGGGCAGCACGGTCATTATACGTTGGACGCGGGTGGTAGAACAAAAGCCGCAAGGCTGGGAGCATGCATTCTGCGATAAAAACCTTTGCTATTTCGGGAGTGTCGGTAGCAAAACTTTTGAATTGACGGACGGAGAATCTGGGTTGTTAAAACCAATTTTTTACCCTTACGGAATCGCAGGCATCGGGGTCATGCGGCTTTATTACAATTCGGAAACACCGGGGATTTCCTGGGCCGATACGGCCGTGTACGTTGCAGAAGCGACCGAGCTGCTGGGCGCAGTAGAAGCCAAATTGGTACGCGATGTGGCCGTGTTCCCCAGTCCAGCCCAAGAAGTGCTGAACGTAGTGACAGCCGACTCAAACTTGCAAGGACAGTGGCGCATCACTGATGCGACGGGCAAGATTTGGAAGCATTCTGACCCAAAGAGTACGACCATCGCCGGGCAAATCTCGGTGGTACAACTCCCAGTAGGACTGTATTTTTTAAATGTGCTCACATTAGACGGAAGGCACTCCATAGCCAAACGGTTTGTGGTGCAGCGCTGAACAAGAATTTGGTAGCCCGCCCGAAGGACAATCTGTCTTTCGGGCGGCTACTTTTCCAAGATACTGATGGGGGATCTTCGGAACCCTACGTTTAACTTTGCGTGGATGTTGATTCCATCCGTTGCGACTACATTCTGCTTTCCCATGGGCACATTGACCATTGTGCCGATTTGGAAACGATTGTACAAAACAATCCCGAAGTCAGAATCGTCGGTATTTGGGAAATCCACGACCGTTACAGCCGAATGGGCTTCAAAACCCACCCGATGAACATAGGCGGCTGGTGGACTTTTGATTTTGGCAGGGTGAAAATGGTGAACGCTGTCCACAGCAGCAGTTGGCCAGAGGGTTCGTACTCAGGTGCTCCGGCAGGTTTTGTGCTCGATACAGCAGATGGAGTGCTTTATTACGCTGGCGATACTGCATTGACCATGGATATGCAACTGATCCCAATGACTTGTCCTAAGTTAAACATTGCGATTCTGCCCATTGGCTCCAATTTCACGATGGACTATCACGACGCCACTATAGCCAGCGATTTCATTCAATGTAACCGCATTATTGGATGCCATTTTGACACCTTCGGGTTTTTAACTATTGACCACGAGGCAGCCCAAAAGGCGTTTTCGGAAAAAAACAAGGAGTTGATTTTGATGGCCGTTGGCGATACCATGCACTTGTGAACCTCGCAGGTTTTGGCGCTTTGCAAAATCAGGTTCCCATTTCTTTTTTTCTTTCAATGGGGCCTGTTGACCCAATGCCGAAAATGTTATCTGGCTCCCCTCAGTCCTCGATTACTTCTCAGTTGTTATTTCATCGTTACTAAGGCTTAAACTGTTCTTTTTGTATTCGCCAATTCCCTAAAATCTTGTTGTTAATCCTGCGCCAAAGCCAAAGCGGTTGTCATAGCTTGCCATCAGTGAAAAGTTTCTTGATAGAAAAAACTCCAACCCTGCAGACCATACCAGTTCTTCATTGTAGAGGTCTCCGCCCACCAGGTTATCCTCCTGGCTGATATCGTTTACCCAACCAAAATCAGCCTGGTATTCTATTCCCCCAAAAGCTACCGTTCTGGGAAAAATCAAGAACTCCCGCATCAGGCTGATCTGCGGCCGTAGCAGGTTATCAATACGCACATCCAGGTCAAACATATAAGGCGTAAAGAAGCGAAATCCGGCCACTGCAGTAGTGGTCACATCATCAAAGCTGTTTTTCTTTTCATTTTCCACATTTACACCGCCAAATACCCTGAAATAATCATAGAGGTAGCGCTCATAGGTGAATTCGCCTTCGGCTATCTTATTCCAGCCATATTCGGCATTCAGGTTAAACTGGTTGCGGGTGTTGGACGAAACCAGGTTTAGTGCAGTCATGTGAGAAGCCACATCCAACAATCCCCAGGAATAATACTTATTCGTTTCGTGGATCAATTTTTTAACGGGAAGATTCTCCATGCGTGGGTCGCGCGGCGTACCGTAGCTGTAAACCCTCGCCATACCGCCAACCATGTGATAGAGCACATGGCAATGAAAGAACCAGTCACCGCTTTCACTGGCGTCAAACTCAATCACCACTTTTTGCATGGGAGGAACGTTCACGGTATGTTTTAAAGGTGAATACGCCCCATTTTTATTAATGAGCCTAAAGAAGTGACCGTGTAAGTGCATTGGGTGGTGCATCATGGTCAGGTTGTTCAGTGTGATCCGCACCACCTGGCCTTTTTCAATTTGTATTTTGTCCGCTTCAGAGAGAGGTACCCCGTTCATGCTCCAGATGTAGCGCCACATATTGCCAGTGAGGTTCAGCAACACCTCCTTTACTGGCTGCTCCTCAGGGTAGGTTGTTTGCTCCGTTGCTTTTAAATAATCATAATTGTACTCCGAAAACATATTCATTCCCGCCATACTGCCCATGCTTTCCGCTTCCATTTTCATATCGGTATCCATGGGTTTTGAGGTATCCGGTTTCATCTCGTGTCTGTGTCCCATGTCAGGGTCATCCATCTGCATTTCTCCGTTCCCCTTATCCATATCATCATCCATCTGCATTCCCCAATTGGCTTTTAATTTATAAGGCTCTTCTTTAGAAGGATTGAACTTCATTGCCGGGGCGCCCATACGCATGTTCATCTTAGCCATTTTTTTCATCATAGCAATTTTGTCCGGCCGGGGCACATCGGGTGCCTTCAACGTATCCCCGACTCCCAGGTAGGCCGATGTTTTACCTGAGCCATCCTGCACGGAAGCCCTTACTTCAATTTGTCCGTGGGCAGGAATGGTTACAATAAAATCATAGGTTTCGGCTATACCGATAAAGGTTTTATTGTGCTTTACCGGAATTACCCGTGGACCATCTGCCGCTACTAAAGTCGGGTCTTCACCCCCAAAGGTGAGCCAGTATTGCGAGGAAGCCGAGGCGTTGATCATGCGTAAACGCACCTTTTCTCCCGGTTTAAATTTGGGATATGCGGCATTTTGCTCACCATTCATCAGGAATGCAGGGTAGTAAATGTCGGCAATGTCAGCCCCTTCCATTCGTTGGCGCCAGAAATTAAGCTGTGCGCCCAGACCGCCACGCGAAATGACCATGCTGAGTGGGGTAGAGGTTCCTTTTTTGATGTTGTACCATTCATTGCCTCTTTTTAGATTGCGAAGCACGTTCATCGGTTTTTGGTTGGTCCAGTCAGAAATGACCAGGATCAAATCATCATCATACTCGAGGGTCTTCACCTTGGATTCAATTACGATGCTGCCATAAACCCCGCTCTGTTCTTGCAACAGGGTGTGAGAGTGGTACCAGTATGTACCTGACTGTATGAGCGGAAATTCATATCTGAAGGTCTTGCCCGGCAGAATTGGAGGCGTAGTAAGATAGGGCACACCATCTTGAAAATTGGGTAGCAATAATCCGTGCCAATGGATCGAGGTTTCCTCAGCCATATTATTTTCCACGTAGAGTACGGCATAATCCCCTTCCTTAAAGCGTAGGGTGGGTCCGGGTATGCTGCCATTGATGGTCATCCCTGTCACATTTTTTCCAGCCTTATTCACTGTTTCCTGGTCAATGGTAAGCCGATAAACCACGGTGTCTGTTTGGGCGGAAACACTGCCTGAAATAGCAAGTGCTAATACAGCGAAATTCCTGATGATTGCCTTGCTCATAATTTCTGTTTTAGTTTTGTAAATTGCATAGTTTATGTCCTTCTTTCAGGATATTTTTGTGACGTTGTTCCTTTATCCCTATTGCTCTGAAAAGCTATTGAAAACCAGGGGTTATAAGAATGCAATTCCCAGAGTCATACCTCTTACTCTATCATGGTTCGAGGTTTTTTACTGCTTTATCCTTTTTGGGTTTTTTTCTTTATTTTGTTAACAGTCGAATAAATACCGTACAACACCATTATGCCAATAAAAAAATAAACCCAAAGCGGAATATTTTTACCAACGATTAAGAGATACAGATAGGCTGAAATAAAAAAAAGTCCAGTCAGCAATGCAGGCAACACAATTGATTTTTTATTCCTGATATTTTTAATTGTCCAGTAGAGAGAGAGGAAAAAAAATGGGATTGCTCCCACGTAAATCCCTCCAAAAACAAAAGGATTGACATTGTATTTTCCACCAAGGCTTAAAAACCAGTCTTTAAAAGTTTCAAACCATTCCATTAGTTAAATATTTTAAAAGCAAGGTGGAATAATTTTATCAAGCCTGAGGTTAAAGTCTTCTGCTTATGCCTTAGGATAAGTTGTTGATTAATCCTTGTAGCAACAGGATAAGGATATATCTTATTGAAGATACTATTGATTGATAACCCTAAAGTGTTAGCCAATATTAGTTCTTGTATAAGTTCCCCTGCACGAGGTGCAATCATAGTGCCCCCAAGAATTTTTTCTTTTTTGAAGAATCCGCCTTTGCTGATGTAAAGAATAGTTCTGGCATATCGATAATTATCCGTAACTGCCCTGTCGTCCTCGCTAAAATCATGTTCTAATTTTTCATACTTAATACTTCTATCCTTTAGTTGTTTTTCATTTAATCCAAAGGTAGCTATTTCAGGATCGGTAAAAGTGACCCACGACATGTGGTCATTATTCAGCTTTT
>JBBQSW010000142.1:0-8791 GCA_038213575.1 Chitinophagales bacterium
CAGGGAGCCATCTATGTCAAATAAAAGCGGAGGCCCTTCCACATTCGGAAAAGTGGGCCCCGTTTGCAAATCACCCAACTCTCCTTGCAGTGCTAATTGAAGATGGGCCATACTGCCATTCAAACTTCCTGAAGCATTCAAATAGGCCGGAAGCGGCTGCGACAAAATACTGTCCATGGGCGTTTCCCCTACCGACATCCAGCGCACCAGATCAGCCCGATTGGTTCTTAATTGGCTGATATTCAAATTCATTCCCAAGGTAGTTGGCTCCGTCAATCGCTGGACTGAGCCAGAAAAATTTGCGATGGTACCACTCCCGGCTTTAAAGCGGATGTTATTGGTTTGAAGGTTTTCCAACCAGCCACTGAGGTTGCCCGACACCTCGTAAGGCATATCTTGAAGCCTGGATAAAGCCGGATTTTCCTGTGGCGGCAACAACACCATTAAGTCGCCGATGATGCCCCTGACCTGTCGCAATTGTATCTGCATCCGATCAAAAGTCGCCTGTCGGTTTTTTAGGAGCAAAACATCGCCGTTGACACTGGTTTGATTCAGGCTGGCCAGGATGTTTTTAAGTTCGATGCTGCCGGGAGTAACTTGTATAGTGGCTTTTAAGGTGTGTAGTTTCAAGCCACTTTTATCATTGCCCGACAGGGCATCGGCGCGTGCAAACAGGGTGTCATTTTGAAAAGAGAAATCGGGTAGTTTGGCATTAAGGTCGCTCAGATTGAGGTCGCCGGCATTGAGATGCCCCGGCGTTTCAATGGCCTCTGGATCGCGGTAGGCAACGGCGCTATTTTCTATCTGAATTCCCTGAGCCTGAATGGCCAACAGGTCGTTGGCGGAGCGGAGTTGAAGCTGATCCAGTTTGGTTTTTACCAGATTAGCGTCCACGGCCAATTCTGGAGTCGAAAAGAGTAAATGCGTACAAGTGATGTCCGCGTTTTTCAACAACAGTCCAAAAGCCGGATCGGGTTTCCCGGTGTCTACGGATTTTTTCTTTTGAATCAGTTTTATATCGGAATCTGCCAGCGTTAGGCCGTCTACTTCAAAATACAGTTTTTTCAGGTCTACTTTGGAAAGGGTTGTTTCCGCTGTTCCGATATGTGCCTGGGTAGTACTTTCTGCATCATCGTCCTGAAGTAGAAAATCTATCCGTTTGAGTTGCAAAGTCACCAAATCAAGCTGCAATTTCCATGGGGAGGCCGAGGTGTCTTTGGATACAGTATCTGAGGAATCCGCAGCGAATGCTTTCAACACGAAATCCATATTGGAAACACTGTCTTTGGTATGCAGATATACACTGGCATCTTCCAGACTAACATTTTCCAATTCAATGGTTTGGTTTAGCAGTTTCCACATTCCGATGGATACTTCCAGTTTGCCAATATGCGCGAGGGTGTCACCCTGTTGATCTGGAAGCACGAAGTGTTTTAATGAAACGGTGGTCGGGAATCGAATACTTACCGATCCAATTTCGACACGCGTGCCCAGTTTTTTCTGCAAAAAGGTTTCTGCAGTCTTGGTTAAGCGTTGCTGTACGGAGGGCAAAGTAAGGGCATAGAAAAGCGCCGCTGTCAGCAAAAGCAGCGCACAAATAGTGTACAACAAGAAGCGCAACAGCTTCCGCCAACGAGGATTTTCTTTTAGATGGGCAGACATATTCAATCAGGCCCGAAGGTTGGGGTTTTTAACCAGGAAAATGTTACACAATTCTGCGAAAAAATTGCAAAATTCATTTATTGCTACTCGAGTCAGCAATAAACGATCAAAACAAACATTTGAAAATCAATTATTTAATACACCAATGGTGTGTCTTGTAGCTAAGCCACGCCTAGAATTATATATCTTGCCACCCTCCTCGCAAACCAAACCACACATTCCACACTTACACTCTTGATTGTTTCAATTCATGGGAGCAAAATTTGCCATTTCATTCACCTTGTTGTTTTTTTCACTGCCCGTTTATTCCAAAGATTACAAGGCATCTTTCTTCGGTATAGAGTCTAACGGCACTACCATGAATACCCGCTCGATTCAAAAGGCGATAGATTATATCCACGAAAATGGCGGGGGGCGTTTGGTTTTTAATGTGGGCAGATTCGTTACCGGTTCAATTTATTTGAAATCAAATGTCACCATTCATTTGGAAGAAGGGGCCGTTTTGCTAGGTTCTTTGAACCCATTTGACTATGATCGTCATGGCTATTGGACCGCACTCCTATTTGCATTTGACCAGGAAAACATCGGAATAACAGGGAAAGGAGTCATAGATGGCCGTGGATATCAGGTGGCCCAAAACATTTTGTCCATGATTCACAAAGGGATCATTAAAGATGACAAATTAAGCAACGATCGTCCCAATGAAGGTCTCAGACCCCAAAATATATATTTTAAAGGGTGCAAGAACATAGTGATTCGAGAGATCACAATCAAAAATCCGGCGAGCTGGAATCAGCAATACGATCAGTGTAAAAACCTGTTGGTGGAAAACATTACGGTAGACAGCAAAAACTATTGGAACAATGATGGGATAGATATTGTAGACTGTGACAGTGTTATCGTAAGAAACAGCTATTTCGATGCTTCGGATGATGCTATCTGTCTAAAATCACACCGTGCAGAATTTTTATGTCAGAATGTTATCATTGTCAACAACATGATTCGTTCCAGTGCCAATGGAATAAAATTTGGAACTTTTTCAGTGGGAGGTTTTAAGAACATCGAGATTATAAACAATACAGTTTTCGATACCTATCGCTCCGCAATAACCTTTGCTACGGTTGATGGTGGAATTGTTGAAAACATAAGGGTAGACAGTTTGCGATCCTTGAACACGGGCAATGCCATTTTTCTCAGAATTGGCGAACGTAAAGTAGGCAAAAAGGGGAGCATGAAAAACATTAGCATCTCCAATGTTTATGCTGAAATTCCTGCCACAAAAGCCGATGCAGGGTATCCGTACGAAGGCCCTGTGGAAGATTTGCCTAGAAATATTTCGCCTGTATCCATTGTTGGAATGCCTGATGTTGCCATCGAGCAGATTGTTCTAAAAAACATAGAAATACATTACCCTGGAGGTGGCAATCCCAACTATGCAAAAGTTGGATTAGATGAATTGGATAAAGTACCCGAACTACCTGCAAAATATCCTGAATTCTCCATGTTTAAAGAGTTACCGGCTTGGGGGTTTTACATACGTCATGCAAAGGGGATTATATTTGAGCATGTAACCATCACCTGTAAAAAGGAGGATTATAGAACTGCTGTTGTACTGGACGATGTTCATGGATTGCAGTTCAATCATTTAATAGTAAAGGAGCCCACGGAAAAGAAAAAGCCCGTTTTTTCGCTGAATTGCACGGATATAAAATTCCGATAAAAAATTTAACTGGTTAGCACGATCTCAAAATCCCTTCGGGATTTTTAAAAGATGCTAACCAGTTATCATTTCCGCAATTTATCTACTGCTTGAATCGCCTCTTTCGTACGCTCCTCAAACCCGCCCCGAATAATTTCGTACGGCAAGCCCCGCCCTTCCAATTCCTGCCGCAGTCGCTCGAACATCCATTCGCGCTGACCCTCGTATTCTCGCAGACCGTCGTTCACCCAGGGAATATCGGGCGCACAAAGCAGGAATAAGTCATAGCGCCTTGTATGATCCGCCCAAAAAATCCAGGGCTGGCATTTGCCCTTGAAATACACTTCGCTCCACACTTGGGTAACCATCAAATCGGTGTCGCAAAAAAGCAAGCGATTGGCTTGCAATGCCATTTCGTCCTCATAGTAAAGTTGACCACCCGCCACATGCGCAAAATCCAGCTCAGTGGAGTCCATGCCAAACTTTTCGCAGTAGGTACGGCCATATTCTTCTACAAATACTGTGTCGAAATGCTGCGCCAATATTTTGGCCAAATAACTTTTCCCACAACTTTCCGGTCCCACCAAAGCAACACGTTGGATATAGTACGGGCGTACATTTCGAGGCAATAAATCCCAGTGCTCGGACGGATTTTTCCTGATTTCAGAAGTCGAAATCGGGAAATTTTTTCGTTCTGAGTCAATATTAATATGTTGAATTCCAAGGCTTTGAGCAAGAGGCTTTAGCTGTTCACCACTTTCAAACAAACAGGAAAAGTGGGGCCCCCGTTCGAGTTGTACCACACTTTTGGTTCCTATCAAATGCCGCACATCCAGCTCCGGAAAGGTGCTTTTCACCCAATGATAGCGCTGCCAACCTGGAATCGTATCGGCCTCCTGAGAAGTGACCAGTACGGTCAGATTTTTGCACTGTTTTTGGGCTTCTTGAATCAAAAACTCGTGTCCCCGATGGAATGGGGCGAATTTACCAAGGATAAAACCGTGTGTCATGATATTTCTTGACTTTAGACGTTGGAGCTTAGACTACTTTTGCGCGCACAAACTTACCCTGGAACGCTGTTTCAGGACGCTCTAACTTTCTCGGAACCGTGTTCCGGGCTACAAAAACACTCGTCGTGCCAAGCAGAACACCCACCACAAAGAAAGTTCAAAAAACGGGCAAGCAGTCCCCCATTCCCAAAGAAATACTTGAAAAGGCATTCCGGCTTATGGCGACCGCCAAAGCCATGACCGATATCTACGAGGCTAATTTCAAGTTCGTTAGCAAGTACGTTCATGCGACTTCACGCGGCCATGAAGCCATTCAACTCGCGGTCGGAATGCAACTCCATCCACAGGATTTTGCCTACCCTTATTACCGCGACGACAGCATGTTGCTCGGTATGGGCCTCCGCCCCTATCAGTTGATGCTCCAACTTATGGCCAAGCGGGACGACCCTTTTTCGGGTGGACGTTCTTACTATTGCCATCCGGCCTTGCGCGACGAACATTTCCCAAAAATACCACACCAGAGCAGTGCCACGGGTATGCAGGCCATTCCTGCCACCGGTGCAGCCTTAGGCTTTTGGTATCATGAAAAAATGGGGAGCACCCCGTTTGGCAGCGCAAAAAACAGGAAGGAATATACCATGGAGAAGGTAGTCAACCTTGACAATCCCTACCCATACCATTTTGACAAGCGCAGGGAGATCAGCGCCAATGAACCGGGCCTAGTCGTTTGTTCCCTCGGGGACGCTTCCGTTACAGAGGGTGAAATTTCGGAAGCCTTCCAAATGGCCGTGCTGAAAAAACTCCCGATCCTGTACCTCGTGCAAGACAATGGCTGGGACATTTCTGCCAATGCCGCCGAAACCCGCGTAGCCAATGCAGCCGAGTATGCCAAGGGTTTTCCCGGCCTCGAAACCGTAAGCATTGAAGGCAACGATTTTGCAGCATGCTGGACGACCGTGCAGGATATTCTAGAAAAAATCCGTCGGGAACGAAGGCCGTTTTTACTTCATGCCCGGGTGCCGCTCCTCAACCACCACACTTCCGGCGTCCGCAAAGAATGGTACCGCGATGACCTGGAAGAACACGCGAAACGCGACCCCTACCCTATTTTGAAGCAACTCCTGTTAGACAACGGCTTCTCTGAAACCGACATTCAACAGATTGAAAATGAGGCCATTAAAATGGTCGCTGCTGATTTTAACCTTTCCAAAAACGCTGAAGACCCACGACCCGAAGACCTGTTTACCCACGATTATGCCCCTACGCATGTCACCGAAGAACGCGGTGTGCGTAGCCCTGTCAATGGAGAAGTCAAAGTGATGGTGGATTGTGCTCTGTTTGCCATTGAGGAGCTGATGCGCGAACACCCCAATTGTCTTTTATACGGCCAGGATGTAGGCCGCAGACTCGGCGGCGTATTCCGCGAAGCGGCGACTTTGGCAGAAAAATTTGGCGATCACCGGGTCTTCAACACGCCCATTCAGGAGGCGTTCATCGTGGGCAGCACTGCGGGTATGAGCGCAGTGGGGCTTAAACCCATTGTAGAAGTACAATTTGCCGACTACATCTGGCCGGGACTGAACCAATTGTTTACCGAAGTAGCTAGGAGTTGTTATCTAAGCAATGGCAAATGGCCCGTGAGTTGTGTGTTGCGCGTCCCAATCGGTGCTTACGGAAGCGGCGGACCTTACCACAGCAGCAGCGTGGAGAGTGTGGTGGCGCAAATTCGGGGTGTAAAAATCGCCTACCCCAGCAATGGGGCCGACCTGAAAGGATTGCTCAAAGCGGCCTGGCACGACCCAAATCCCGTGGTCATTTTTGAACACAAAGGCCTGTACTGGAGCAAAGTACCCGGTACGGAAGCGGCCCGGACTGTAGAGCCAGATGCAGATTATATAATTCCTTTTGGGAAAGCCAGAACGGCCTTATCCGCTGATAATCAAAAAATTGAATCCGGAGAAAGTCTTGCAGTAATCACCTATGGCATGGGGGTACACTGGGCACTAAATGCTGCGGCACAATTTCCCGGCCAAATCGAAATTGTGGATTTGCGCACCCTCTGCCCTCTCGACGAAGCAGCCATGTATGAAGCCGCCCGACGGCACGGCAAGGTACTGGTGGTGACGGAGGAGCAGGTGAATGGCTCCTTCGCACAGACCTTGGCAGCGCGAATTCAGGAAAACTGCTTTAACCAACTCGATGCGCCGGTGCGGACGCTTGGCTCGGAGAACATGCCCGCAGTGCCGCTCAATACCATATTGGAACAGAGAATGATTCCCTCAATTGAAAAGGTGGCCAAAGCGATGGGTGAAATATTGGTATGGTGATGCTTCAAAACCACTTCACCACCCCTTCCAAAAGCCATTGTCGCAATTTTCCTCCATACGGCGGCAAAAAGAAATCTGTGTTGGGCATCCACTTGGCCTGATAGAGCACCCCGCGCTGGTTGGTAAATTCCAAAAAGCCAAACTCCCCGTGGCATTTTCCGAGTCCGCTGTTGTTGCTGCCACCGAACGGCAATTCCGAGTTGTAAAAATGAGGCCCGCAATCGTTGACTGTCACGCCACCGCAGCGGGTTTCGGCAATGATTTTGCTCGTGCGGCGGTCGTCGGTGCAGAAGATATACAAGGCGAGCGCTTTGGGTTGGGCATTGATATAGCTTATAGCCTGGTCGAGGGTTTTATATTTCCGCAGGATCAGCACAGGGCCAAAGATTTCTTCTTCCCAAATTTTTGATTCTTCGGGAATATCCGTCAGAATTGTTGGAGCGATATAACGCTCATTTTCAATCGTTTCACCACCGAAAGCGAGTGTTGCACCGCGTTGTGTTGCATCATCCATCAAAGCTTTTAGCCGGCTAAAATGCCGACCATGCACTATCCTGCACAGATCAGGACCTTGTTGAATTTCTGTTGGGTTTTTGCCATAAAACTGCTCAATTTTGGTCTTCATTTTTTCCAACAGTGCATCATGGAGATTTTCATGCACCAAAACATAGTCGGGCGCGATGCAAGTTTGGCCCGCATTCATAAATTTAAGCCAAATAATTTTGGCTGCTGCGGTATCAAGATTTGCCGACTCGTCTACCACTACGGGGCTTTTGCCGCCAAGTTCGAGGGTAACGGACGCAAGGTGTTCGGCGGCAGCGCGCATCACGATTTTGCCTACCTGTGGGCTTCCGGTGAAAAAAATATGATTGAAGGGCATAGAGAGCAATTCTTGCGCCACTGCGGAATCACCTTCAAAAAAGCTGACCTCGCCGGGCGGGAAACAATCACTCACTATTTGGCGCATTACCACGTTGCTGTTGGGGGTAAACTCCGAAGGTTTTAAAATGACGCAATTGCCCGCAGCAATGGCCGACACCAGTGGGTCGAGCGTGAGGTTGAACGGGAAATTCCAAGGCGATATAATAAGGCATACGCCTTTGGGCTCGTACACGATTTCAGATTGCGAACGAAAAAGTGTGATTGAACTAGCAACACTTTTAGGGGTCATCCACGATTGCAAATGTTTGATCGCGTGCCGGATTTCGTGTAGCACCACCCCCAATTCGGTAAGGCTGACCTCCGTGGGGCTTTTGCGCAAATCGGCCCATAAAGCGGCTTCAATTTCACCGCGACGGCGGAGTATTGAGTTATGGAGTCGGCGAAGCTTTGCGATGCGTTGCATTGGTTTGCTGCGTGCCACCTCCCAGTGGTGCTGTTGTTGCAAAGAAAACACACGGTGAATTTCAGATTTAAGTTCTGGGTTGATTACAGGGGCTGTATGCATGGATGACATAGTGTTGGGTTTATGTGGATGGAGACTCAAGGTCTCGAAGTGTAAAGATCAACATTCCTAAAAAAGTTTAGATTTTGGGCTACTTTTTGTAAAGTTTTTATTGTTGGTTTTATGGAATTATTATTTGCAATTATTTCGAGAAAACATTTTTCACAAACCATTAAATCCGATTTGTAAAATATATCTAAAATTTAACAAAAAAAATTTGCGCAAGAAATCAGATGCCGCTAACATTGGGTGTTGAAATAATAGTTGGCTTAAAAAGCACGGTCAGTGCAACCAAGCATGGTTGCTGTACGTCAAGATCTAAAGCCAAAAAAACACAGTTCTTTCGCATTGTTAACCATTAAAACATACGCTATTCTATGATGAAAGTAAGTGTGCAATCGATTCATTTTCATGCTGATGCCAAGTTGGTAGAATTTATCGAAAAAAAGATCATGCGGCTCGACCGCTACTTTGAGAAGAACCGTACCGTAGAAGCAGAAGTGAGCCTTAAACTTCAAGAAACTGGGGGGCCAGTTCATGAAAAAATAATTGAAATTAAACTTCTCCTTCCAGGGGGTTGGTTGATTGACAAAAAAACCAGCCGTTCTTTCGAGTCAGCCATCACAGCCTCCGCCGACACCCTTAAACG
>JBBQSW010000143.1:0-8637 GCA_038213575.1 Chitinophagales bacterium
AAAAACTCCACTAAAGTGGGCGGAATGATAAAAGAGTATCCCAATAAATCAGAACCATACCGCAGCAATATACCCGTACCAAGCAAGAGCAAGACCGAGGGTATCCTGGTGAGCCGGTTGAGTATCGAAAAAAAATAGGAGAGAATTACGAGCCCACAACCTGCGAACAGGATAGTATACGTTGAAATATTGTCCATTTTGGCAAAGATAGGAAACCAAAATTGTTTTCGCCCAAAGGTTAAACCAGGCAGACTAATACCGCTGCTCTGCGGCGCAGCCAATGTTGAGCCATCGGCTCGGATGGTGGTCTCGTTGATCTAAAGGGGTTGGGTTGGTTGGGGGAATAAAAGGAAATGCACTTCAAAAATGAACCAAGCGCGTAGCATAACTCACCGGTTTAATCGCCTCTTTAGTTCCATTTTTTTGCGGTATAAACTGCCAGGGCGTCACCTGATGCGTCCAGTCAAACGAACCCTTCTCCAGATAGCGCCGGCGAAATTCAATGGGTGTGCAGGAACGGTATTTTTTAAACAGCCGATTGAAATTGGCCAGATTGTTAAAGCCTGATTTGCCGGCGATTTGGTTGACGGTTTCGTCGGTGTCGAGCAGCAGTTTGCAGGTGTGGCCCACCCGGATATCAATCAAAAAATCGGTAAAGCTTCGAAAGGCAAATTTTTGAAAAAAGTGGCTAAACGCCGAATCACTCATGTTGACCAGAGTGGCTACATTCCCAATTTTTAGGTCGGGATTGTCGAAATGTTTTAGAATGTACCCGTAAGCAACTTGTATCCGATTGCTGTCAGAACGAAGTGCCTGTGGTGAGAAGCCTTCGGTAGCCAACGCAGTGGTATCGCTGGATTGTGAAAGCAGGTCGAGCAATTGCAAAAACTCAATGATGTTGGTGAAGCCCTTGTCTTCCGTGAGGCCTATCATGATGCGCATTGCCTCCTCGAAGGTTTTTCCGTGAAATTTGATGCCCCTACCTGAATCCCGAAGCAGCTGCCGGATTTTGATAAATCGCTCTTTCTGAAAGAGTTGTCCGCTGAATAATTCCATTGCGAACTGAATCGTGATCACACGATAGGGCTGCCCGTTTTGCTGCAATTGAGCGTCTCCATCCCATTTATGGTAAAGGTATGGGCCTAAAAGCACCAGGTCGTAATCCGTGTACCGTTCGGTGGAATCGCCCACAATCCGCGTGCCCGATATGCCCGCAATCAGGTTGAGTTCATACTCCGGATGGTTGTGGATCGGGTAATCGAACCCGTTGCAGACGGAATCCAAGACCACAAATACATCCGGGGTTTTAAGGGGGGTTATTTCACGATAAATGTTCATTTCCAGTAGTTAAACACTTGCACTTGTTTTTGGAACACCCGATTAAACTGTTCGTAAAAGTACTATTAAACTGCATAATAGTATTAGCCCAAACATGCTTTTTATTCAAACAGCCTTATTTGCAATTGTCTTGGTCGGATTCCTACTTTTAATCTTTCCAAGGTTTGTTTCTCCAAACCAAGTATGCAATCCGAATCCTGGTGCCCATCAAAGCTGCTCCAATTCTACCCTTACTCGTGCATTCACGATGATGAGGGTCGCAATATCCGAGGGACGAATCCAGATTTTTTGAGGCCGAAAATCCCATTTTTCAATCGTAAAATCCATTTTCTTGCCCATGCGTCCGCCTTCAATGCCTTCCATGATGAGGTCTGGGATTTTGACGATTTTTTCTGCCAGTGGAAGGCTGAGTGCGTCCTTCATTTGTTCTTTGAAGGTGCTATGCATCAGCCAATCGGCACTTGCCAGCAGTGCTTCTTCTGTTTTGACTTCGAAATCAAAATTTTCTATGATAATTGTTTGAGAGTCCTGTTCGAAGCGGGGAGTTCCTTGAAAATAAATATCGCCTGCTACATCGCCTTCCACACGAATATGCAATACCAAATCGGGTACGCAACCGGATATTTCAGCACTTTTAACTTTCAGGGTATGGCCGGATATCGTGAATTCTTTGCCGACAAGTTTTCGACCGACAACTTCATTGATATCGGTATAAGAAATTTCTGAAATAAGATAGAAATAAGTACTGTCTGGCAAGGAAGCCCGTTTCACCAGGGGAGGCAACACGGAATCAATAGTATAGACTGGATTATCGCCCAGGAGTGTTTCGGTCGTTGCGGAAAGACGACCTTGAATCAAAAGATTGCCTGAATCAGTTGAAATGGTGCCCATTTCAAATTGAATAGGATTGATTTTTAGCCAAATCAGTTGTTCCTTTCGATTTATTTTGATAGGTTTTTGGATATTACGCCAGACGCGGCCGATGACGCGGTCAAGATGAACACTGTTGCGAATGGTACCATCCAGCGTAGCCAAAACCTCCGGCATTCGGCGGTGCATTCTACGCTCCACTATTTTTTTTATATCAATAAGGCCACCCAAAGTCTTTACATCGCTTAGCCATTCAAAGGAAATAAATTTAGTTTTAGGGTTAAGTTTCCAATCTGCTCCAATATCAACCGTGGTTTCTACCACCAATCGAAGGCTAAATTCTGTTTTGAGCGCGAGTGATTTGGAAAGAGGCAGTATATTTTTACGCACAATTTCTTGCTCGATTAGCACTAACAACGGTGCTTGATAGGTTGCTACATTATTTTTCCAGGATACTTTAATATCTCCAAGACGTTGAACTTTCAGTTTCAACTTATCCCTTCTACCTTTTTTGTTTCTATTTTCAAAATCCTGGTCATTAAGTATATTCTGTTGAATGGCGTGATTAAGTTTGTCTTCAATCAATTGGGCTGGAATAACGAGCGGGGTACTCAAAAACGAAGTATCGGTTGAGATAACAAAGGATTGTTCAATACAGGGTGGACGAACGGTATGTATATTGTTGCAGGAACCCAGGCAAACAGATATTAGGATTATAGTGAAAAAACAATGTTGCATAGGAACGTATATTTGAGAAACAAAAAGCCAGCTCCAGAAAGAGAGTCGTTTTAGTGATGAAGTGCTGATAGTGTTAAAATTTGTGTGCCCTTGACAAGAACCCCACTTTTGATAATTTTTGCTTAGGCTATTCCCCGAATTGGGCAAATAATTCCCCTAAAATTCGCCAACCTGGGCTTGTTTTTCAACGGTGTTCTGTGGGTTTTACACAAGTTGCCCGCAAGTTAGGTTTTTGATAGGAAATTTTATGCTATTTTGAGTTAGCGATTCCAATTTTTTTGCACCGTTCCAGTTTTTTTCAGAATAAAAAGTATGAATCCCAAGACTGTTCATAAAAGCACAATCTATTCGCTTAATAGTATTAGATTCTCTCTTTTTTCCGAGTGACTTTTGCCAATCTGAATCACAATCGGGTTGCTATGGGTTCTATATTTACTGCTAAAATTTCGCCGCCTTGCGCAGGTCTTACCACCGCACAACGCACTTGTGTCCTCTCACTTTTCCTGCTGGTATTCACGCTGCAAATGGGTGTCGCACAAACTTTTGACGTATCCGGGGCGGTCGTTTCTTTGGAAGACGGCGAGCCGCTCATTGGTGTCAGCGTCCAGGAAAAAGGCGCCAGCGCCAGCAATGCCACTATGACGGATCTCAATGGAGCCTTTCGGCTGACGGTGGCTTCCTCGGATGCTGTACTGCTATTTCGTTACACTGGTTTTGCCAATTTAGAGATGCCCGTTCAAGGACGCGCCACGCTCTCCGTCTTGATGAGCAGTGCCGCTAACTTGTTGCAGGATGTGGTGGTAACAGGGTACAAAAAGGAAATCCGAAGCGACATCTCCTCCGCCATTACCTCCATCAAATCGAAGGACATCGAAAAACTAGTCGTGGTAGGGATTGATCAGGCTTTGCAGGGTCAGGCGCCGGGTGTCATGGTCACTCAAGTAACAGGTTCTCCCGGCGACGATATAGCGGTGCGCATCCGTGGGGCGGGCACTTTGGGCAACAACAATCCGCTTTTCGTCATCGACGGCGTACCCACCACGGGGAATATCAACATGTTTTCTCCGGGCGACATCGAATCCATAGAGGTGTTGAAAGACGGCGCTGCTGCGGCCATTTACGGCGCCAGGGCTGCCAACGGAGTGGTCCTCATTACCACCAAACGAGGCAAATCGGGCAAGCCCGTCTTCTCCTTTGAAGCCTATTCCGGGATGCAAAATGTGGTGAATCTGCCGACTTTGCTGAACTCGGAGGAATATCTGACCATTCGCAATGAAGCCATCGTGAATGCCAATTCCCTCCGCAATCCGGCGAATCAGTTGCCTATGTATGATCCCGCTATTCTTGACACACTGCCAGACACCGATTGGCTAGATCTGGTATTCAATCCCGCCCCGATCCGGCATTACGCACTATCGGCCTCGGGAGGCAGCGAATCCAGCAATTTTTACTTGTCCGGAGAATACCACACGCAAGACGGCGTGTTCAAAGGGCAGGGGTTCGACAAATATCAGGTGCGTTTTAATGGCGAAATTGGGGGCAAACGTTTCAATTTTGGCAACAACCTTTCGTTCTCGCACACGGACCGTCAGGTGATCGGTGCTTCCGGTGACGGCTTTGGCCCTGGCAACGAACTCAGTGGTATCCGATACGCACTCATCGCTGCACCGGTTTTCCGCAGCCAATATGCGGATGGCAGTTATGTCAATGTCAGTTCTGAACTCGGCGACCCCACGCTCTACGGCGATGGCAACGCCAACCCGCTTGTTTTTATCCAAAACACCGACTGGAGTATCAAAAGATACCGTGTTTTTGGGAATGTGTTTGCAGAATACAAAATTCTGGATGGCTTGAAGCTCCGCACCACTTTGGGCGGTGACTTCCAGTTTGAACGTGAAAAACTGTTCAAAGAACGTCTTTCGGATGCCGTGTATTCCCCAACTTCGCTCAACGAAGGCCGGGTGTTCAATCAGACCCTGGTTTGGAATAACACCGTAGATTTTCAACGTAGATTTGGCAATCATCGTATTTCCACCCTTTTGGGCATGGAGGCCATCCAAAATCACACCGATTATCTGGGCGCATCGGCCAATAATTTCCGCCGCACAGATCCGCTGTTCCGCTACATTGATGCAAGCATCCCGGAAGCGATCGGCAATGTAAATGCCTCCGGTATTGCTACAGAATGGGCCTTGTTGTCCTACTTTGCGCAGGCCGGTTATTCTTACAAAAGTCGTTATGTGCTGAGCGCCGCAGTGCGCCGCGATGGATCTTCCCGTTTCGGGAAAAATAACCGCTGGGGTGTTTTTCCTTCCGTTTCGGCGGCTTGGAACGTATCGAATGAGCGCTTTTTTGAACCGATCAAATTCATTTCCAGCCTGAAATTGCGTGCCAGTTGGGGCCGATTGGGCAATCAGGAAATTGGAATTTATCCCTACAGTTCTTTGGTCAGCACAGGCAATCAAGTTTATGTTTTTGGCAATCAGATCGTAACTGGAGCGAACATTCTCGAAACGGGCAACAGCAATATACGCTGGGAAACCAGCACTCAAAGCAATCTCGGGCTGGATATGAGTTTTTGGGGCGACCGCCTTTCGCTGACCGCCGATGTGTTTCGAAAAATCACGGATGATATCCTCGTTCGCGTACCCGCTCCACAAGCTGGAGGCTCCGTAAGGCCGCCGTTTGTCAATGCCGCTTCGGTCGAGAACAAGGGCATAGAACTGGGTTTGATTTACAAAAACCGAATTGGAAAATTCAGGTACGACGTCGGTGCAAACATCTCTGCGATTCGCAACAAAGTGTTGTCTATTTCCGATGGTGAGCCAATTTCTGGCGGCTTTGGTTTGTCCGACGGTCCGTTGACCAAAACAGAAACGGGCCATCCGGTCGGGTCATTTTTCCTTTACGAAATGCAGGGTATTTTCCAAACTCAAGAGGAAATTGATGCCAGCCCACTGCAAACGATTAATACCCGACCCGGCGACGTGCGGTTTGCCGACCTGAATGGCGACAATAAAATTGACGACAAAGACCGCAAGCACATCGGCAACCCCTTCCCGGATTTCACCTACGGGGTCAATCTGGGTTTCAACTGGAAAAACTTTGATTTCTCCACCCTGATTCAGGGCGTTCAGGGCAACGATGTGTATTTTCTCTACGGCAATTTTGCCTACGAAACCCAATCACGCGGCTTTAACTCCTACTCAGATATCCTCAACCGCTGGACGCCGACCAATACCAATACCAACATCCCGAAAGTGAGTCTGGACGACCGCAATGGCAACCGCCGGGCTTCTACCCGTTTTCTGGAAGACGGCTCCTACCTGCGTATCCGCAACCTCACGCTGGGCTACAATTTCAAAGATTTGTTGAATTGGAAAGACATTGGGGGTTTCCGGCTTTATGTGACGGCACAAAATGCACTTACCTTCACTAAATATCCGGGCTTAGACCCTGAAATTCAGGCAAATGCAAACGATACGCGCGGTTTGGGGCTTTCGTCCGACCTAGCGGTGGGGATTGACTGGGGGACGGTGCCTGCGCCAAGGACGTTTATTGCGGGGTTGAAATTGGATTTTTAATATACGCGAAACCTCGTAGTTGGCGGATTGAAGTTTCAAATGCAACAGATTTAGTTTTCTTAATCGGGCGCTTGATAGAACTCAATAGGTGTCAAATCAGGGGCGTTAGCCCCGACACGCTTTATAGAAACGTGATGAAAAAGACATGGAGGGGCGTTAGCCCCGGCACGAAAACCTACAATTTGTCTAAAAAATGAGAAAAAGCGTGTCGCCGCTATGCGCCTATTTAAATCCGAAGAATGCAAGTTTTGCGCATGATTCGAATGACTCATGCTAAAATTACAACGAACTATGAAATCTTTCTATCTCATATTCCTGACGCTGGTCCTCAGCTCCTGCCAGGGCATCCTAGACAAAGAACCCATTGCCACCCTCGATGCAGGCTCTTTTTTTCAAACGGAAGACGATGCTGTGCAGGCCCTGAATGCCGCTTATCAACCGCTGCTGTTCAGCAATGAGAACAACAATTATTACTGGGCTTTTGCAGAGGTGACTTCTGATGAGGCCATCACGGGCGGCGACGGTTCGCGGCCCGGCATTGCTGAAATGGATGCTTTCACGTTCACGCCTCGTACGGAGGAATTGAACGATTTCTGGAAGATTCAATACAAGGGTATTACCCAGTGCAATCTCGTGCTCGACAATGTGCCGAACATAGAGATGAGCGAGATTCGTCGGAACCGAATCATCGGTGAAGCGCTGTTTCTGCGTTCTTACTACTACTTTTTGCTGACGCAGGTATTTGGCGATGTGCCCTTGTTTACCCAAGTGGCTCCACCCGATGAACTCAAAGTCGCCAAGACACCGAAAGCCATTATTTATGCCCAAATCGAAGCTGATTGCGAGCGGGCGGCGACCCTTTTACCCAGTCAACATGTGGCCAAAGACGTAGGCCGGGCCACCAAAGGCGCTGCTTATGCCCTTGCCGCGAAGACCTTTTTGTATGAAAAGAACTGGGAAAAAGTGCTGGAGTATGTTGGCAAAGTAAAGGGCCTGGGCATCTATGCTTTGATGCCTGATTATGTAGATAATTTCAGAAAAAATACCCAAAATAACGCCGAATCTGTCTGGGAAATCCAACATACCAACCTCGAACTGGGTGTCGGGAACTTCCTGAACCAGTGGTGGGCGTCTAAAAAATATGAAGGGTACGGCTTTGCCGAAGTGACGGAAGAATATGTGCTGGCTTTTGAAACGGGCGATCCGCGCCGCCAATTCACCTTGGCTTCCAACAACGAGGACTACTTCGGCGTCGTGTACAAAAATTCCTTTTCTTCCACCAAATACAGCGTGCGCAAATACCTGCAAGCCAAGGATTCGGTGACACAAAAAGCGGACGGCGATATCAATTATACGGCCATTCGTTTTGCCGAAGTATTGCTTTGGGAAGCAGAAGCCCTTACTGAACTCAATCGAGTGGGAGAGGCACAAACACCCCTCGAATTCGTGCGTGCCCGTGCCCGCGCTCAAGCGGTTAATCCATTGACCGCCTTACCGCCTGTTACCGCCAACGACCAACAAACCATGCGCGATGCGGTGCGTCATGAACGCCGGGTGGAGTTGGGTTTTGAAATGCACCGCTATTTTGACCTTGTTCGCTGGGGGCTTGGAGGTGTTTTACCCGGATTTCAGGGGGGGAAACACGAGGTTTTTCCGTTGCCGCAAACGGAGATGGATTTGAATCCGTTCTTGTTGCAGAATCCAGGCTATTAGAATCCGGATTAAACACATGAAATATTGCTTTTTCTGTCTGTGCCTGGTTTCAACGGTATCTGCCCAAAACCTTATTCCAAATCCGGGATTCGAAAAATTTAAAGGGTTTCCAAAGAGTTTTATGCAAGATGCATCAAATTTTAACCAATGTATAAAAGTTTGGACAGTAGCGAATACCACAACCCCCGATTATATAGCACCCGGTTTTTTGGCGGGTAATTTATTTGGTTCCTCCCAGAATCCAAGCCCGTGACGGATAATGCCTCAGAAGCAGGAAGGCAAAAGAATCGGCGTGTGGAGTTTGAAGTGATAAAGAAATAACAACTTTTACAGGATAGGATCATTTACTGAGAACTGGTTTTTTATAAACGGCGCTGCCTTGTTAGGGTTTCCA
>JBBQSW010000144.1:0-8582 GCA_038213575.1 Chitinophagales bacterium
GGTCCAGGATCAGGGGTGGGCTCGTCCTCTTTTTTGCAGCCGACGAAGGCGAGTGTGGCCAATAAAAGGCTGATTGCTAAGTGCTTGAGTGTCATAGTTGAAAAAAATTGAATCGGTTATTGTTTTGCCAAGCTAGAGTTCAAGCTGGCAGTGTTTACTCGTAACTACGTTGTGCAACTTTCACCTCCTCATACTCCAATTTTTCCTTGTGCAATTCGGCTTTTTTGCCCTCGCCTTTCCATTCCCAAGCGGCCACGTGCATGAAGTCTTTGTCGTCGCGTGCCGCTTCTCCCTTTTCTGTTTGATGTTCTTCCCGGAAGTGGCCGCCACAACTTTCTTCCCGGGCCAAGGCATCTTGGCACATTAGTTCGCCAAGTTCGAGGAAATCCGCGACCCGCCATGCTTTTTCCAGTTCGGGGTTGAATTCATCGGTTCGGCCCGGCACCAGTAGATCGCTCCAAAACTCCTTTTGAAGGCTTTGAATTTCATCAATGGCTTGTTTTAACCCGGCTTCATTTCGGGCCATGCCGCACTTGTCCCACATAATATGCCCTAAGCGACGATGGAAACTCTCTGCACTTTGCTTACCGCCGATGGCCATCAATTGTTGGATACGGTCATTTACTTGCCGCTCCGTTTGTTCAAATTCCGGGTGATCGGTAGAAATCGCTCCCGTGCTGATCTCCTTTGAAAGATAAGAGCCTATGGTGTAAGGCAACACAAAATAGCCATCTGCAAGGCCCTGCATCAATGCCGATGCTCCAAGGCGGTTGGCGCCGTGGTCGCTGAAATTGGCCTCGCCACAAGCGTATAGTCCGGGAACGGTGGTCATTAATTCGTAATCCACCCAAAGCCCCCCCATGGTGTAGTGAACGGCGGGGTAGATTCGCATTGGGGTTTCGTAAGGGTTGTCGCCCGTGATTTTTTCGTACATCTCGAAGAGGTTGCCGTAAGCTGCTTCCACGGCTGCTTTGCCTTTACGCTTGATGGCATCGGCAAAGTCAAGGTACACGGCCAGACCGCTTTTGCCAACGCCCAATCCTTCGTCGCAAGCCACTTTTGCAGCGCGGCTGGCGATGTCGCGTGGAACGAGGTTGCCAAAAGCTGGGTAGCGGCGTTCGAGGTAATAATCGCGGTCGGCTTCCGCGATTTGGCGCGGGTCAGTCGTTCGGTCCTTGGCTGATTTCGGCACCCACACCCGCCCATCGTTGCGCAGCGATTCAGACATCAGGGTCAGTTTTGACTGATATTCACCTGAAACCGGGATACAAGTCGGGTGGATTTGAGTGTAACAGGGATTGCCAAAAAACGCGCCCCTGCGGTGTGCCCGCCAGGTTGCTGTTGTGTTGCACATCATCGCGTTTGTGCTCAAGTAGAAAACGTTCCCATAGCCGCCAGTACAAAGTACGACCGCGTGGGCGGCATGGCGTTCCACCTTGCCAGTCAACAAATTGCGCACAATGATGCCCCGGCATTTGCCGTCAATGGTCACCACATCGAGCATTTCGTGGCGGTTGTACAATTTTACCGTGCCAAGGGAGACTTGACGGCTAAGGGCTTGATACGCCCCAATGAGCAGTTGTTGGCCAGTCTGGCCCCTGGCGTAGAAGGTGCGCGAGACTTGGGTGCCGCCAAACGAGCGATTATCCAATAGCCCGCCGTATTCTCGGGCGAATGGTACGCCTTGCGCCACGCACTGGTCAATGATGCCATTGCTTACCTCCGCCAGACGGTGTACGTTGGCTTCGCGGGAGCGGAAGTCGCCGCCTTTGATGGTGTCATAGAATAGGCGGTAGACCGAGTCGCCGTCGTTGCGGTAGTTTTTGGCGGCGTTGATACCGCCTTGCGCTGCGATGGAGTGCGCCCTGCGCGGACTGTCGTGGAAGGTAAATGCTTTCACGTTGTACCCCAATTCTCCAAGGGAAGCGGCGGCAGATGCGCCGGCCAGGCCGGTTCCGACGACGATCACGTCAATCTTTCGCTTGTTGTTTGGGGCCACGAGCGGCACATGTCCTTTGTATTCCTCCCACTTTTCCGATACTTTGCCGGTAGGGGTTTTAGATTCGAGTATTGAGCCAGAGGCCATATTTTGTTGATTTTTGCCCGCCGAAGTCCCGATTATCGGGGCAAAGGCGAGGTGAATGGAGGATTTGTGGATTGGGGTATTTGCCGAAACCTTACCTAGTTTGCTCTGTGGTCAAACCTTAGAAAAATAAGACACAATCGGAATCGCCGCAAAACCCACTGCCATGCCCACGCTATACACATATCCGAATCCTTTAATGATGGGCGAATATTTATGGTGCGCCAGTCCCAAGGTCTGGAACGAGGACCAGAACCCATGCCACAGGTGGAAACCGACCACTATCATGCATACGACATAGAAAACAACATAAAAGATGTTTTGGAAAGCTTCAGCAACGGGCAGGTAGAGGTTTTGCACCGGATGATCGTATGCGGCCACTTCTACGGCAGGCAAGACGCCCAGCTTCATTTGCAGCCAAAACTGCCAGAGGTGCAAAATTAAAAAGATAAAAATGACGATCCCAAACCAAGCCATATTGCGCGCTGAAAGCTCCGAACTGCGAGTGTACGTCACAGCATACCGCTCCGAGCCGCGCGATGCGCGATTGGAGATCCAAAGCCGCAAGCCTTGCACCGTGTGTAGCAAGATGAAAGCATAGAGCCCGTAGGAGATGGTTTTTATGATCGGGTTGTGGGTCATAAAAAAGGCGTAGGTATTGAATGCCTCGCCACCGTCGTCTTTGAGCAACTGGAAATTGCCCAGAAGATGGACGATCAAAAATAACATGAGGAAAATCCCCGTCAAAGACATGATGACCTTCTGGCCGATAGACGAGGAAAAGAATTTAGAGAGCCAACTCATTCGCTTTGTTATGAAGTGATGGAGTGATAGTGAGGATGCAGCAGTTTGCTGGGAGCAAAACTACCGTTAGTTACACGGTGCATTAATTTTTGTTTGGAAATTCCTGCAAATATTGCCAAATTTAGAAGGGATAAAAATTTGCGGCAAGAAATTTTTGAGAAAAAGGCTAACATTGCCTCGTTAAAATTTAGAATTTGAAAAACAAGAGATACAACTTGTCTGAACGAAATACCAACATTTTCGCACTATCAAACCTTTCATTATGAAGCAACTATTGGCCATCCTTTGCCTAATCCTTGCCCTTATTCTGGTTCAAAACGACTCGTTTGCCCAGCCCAATCAATCGCTCACTTTCCGCGCCCTTTGGAATAACTACATCAACCCAGCTCCAGTTTGGGACAATTGGGAAGATGTTTTCAACGATGCCAACGAACGCGGTGTGGAAATCGCCTACGGTCGGCGTTTGAATCAAGGCACCTGGCTTATGGTACCTGCAAAAATAGGTACGGCTTTTTACCCTAATGACAGTAAAAACGGAATGATTGCCAACCTTGACTTACTGATCCACAATAACCTTTGCAGCCGAAAATCACTGATCAATCCCAATATCCATCTGGGTATAGGTTCTACTTGGGATTTTCGCCTCGATCAATTTGATTTCAATTTGCCGGTCGGAGCAGGCGTCAACTTTCGCCTGGTACCTGACGTGTATCTCAATGCCCAGACCCAGTATCGCTTTTCCATCGAAAATCGTCCAGGTTGGCAACATGGGCTTGGCATAGTCGTCTATTTTGGTGAACCTGACCGCGATGGCGACGGCGTCAGCGACAAAAACGACCGCTGTCCAGATGTGGCAGGTTTGAAACCGCTTATGGGTTGCCCTGACCGCGATGGCGATGGAATTGCTGACGATGAAGACAAATGTCCGGAGGTAGCTGGGCTCGCCAACCTCATGGGATGCCCTGACCGAGATGCAGACGGTATTACAGACGGGGACGATAACTGTCCCGACCTGAAAGGGCCTGCGGCCACCATGGGTTGCCCGGACCGCGATAGTGATGGCATCATGGATGCCGATGATGAGTGCCCTGATGTGAAAGGTATTGCTGCAATGAGAGGTTGCCCAGACACCGACAACGATGGCATCACGGATGCGAACGATAAATGCCCACGCGAAGCTGGCCCTGCAGCCACCATGGGTTGCCCCGACCGCGATGGCGATGGTATTATGGACAAAGACGACAAATGTCCTGGAGACAAAGGCCCCGCTTCCACTTCAGGTTGCCCTGACCGCGACAGTGACGGTGTGGCCGACAAAGACGACGCTTGCCCTGACAAGCCCGGCGACTCTGCGCACAAAGGTTGTCCTGATACGGATGGCGATGGCATCTTTGACGACATTGACCGCTGCCCAGAAAAGCCTGGAGTTGCTGCGCTTCGAGGTTGTCCAGAAATTAAGAAAGAAGACAAAGCCAAACTCGAACGCGCCATCAAACTCGTTCAGTTTGAAAATGGTAAAGCAGTCCTTTTGAAAAAGTCGAACACCGTACTGGACGAAGTCGTTACGGTAATGAACACCTATTCAGAATATAGCCTAAACATCAGTGGCCATACTGACAATGTTGGGGATGACAAGATGAATCAAGACCTGTCTGAGCGTCGCGCCAAAGCTTGTTACGATTATCTCGTGAGCAAGGGTGTTGCTGCCGCCCGGGTGTCTTCTGCGGGATATGGAGAAACCAAGCCAGTTGGAGACAACAAAACTGCTGCTGGGCGAGAGCAAAACCGCCGGGTGGAGTTTGAGTTGTATGTGAGATAAAATTGGTCGGTGCGAAATTGATTTTGCACCGAAATGGAATTGAAACCGCCCGTCGCGCATAGAGAACGACGGGCGGTTTCTTTTTAGAACCTGAACTCCCTACATCAGCAGATATCGGTACGCAACTGCTCCACAAATGCCCCCCAGAATTGGTGCAATTACGGGTATCCAGGCATAGCCCCAGTCTGAGCCGCCTTTGCCGGGAATGGGTAAAAGTGCATGCGCAATACGCGGGCCAAAATCTCTTGCAGGATTGATGGCATACCCCGTGGTGCCGCCCAACGAGAGGCCGATTGCGAGTACAAGCGCACCCACCACCAGGGGATTCAGACCTTCGGCAAAACGGTTCGCGCCCAATGCCGACAGGCCAAATAGGAGCACAAATGTTCCGATGAATTCGCTGATAAAATTGCCTGTTGTATGGCGGATTGCCGGGGCGGTACAGAATACGGCGAGTTTCGCGCCAGGATCTTCCGTGCGGGCCCAATGGGGTAGGTAATGTAGGTAGACCAAAGCCGCACCAAGTATTGCACCAAGCATTTGTCCGACCAGATAAAGTGGTAATGTATTGATTGTGAATAAGTCCGACCATTGTCCCGTGGCAGCCAGTGCCAGGCTAACGGCTGGATTCAGGTGTGCTCCACTGATACGGCCAACGGCATAAACGGCGAACATGACGGCCAACGCCCATCCGATGGTGATAACAATCCAGCCCGAGTTTTCGCTTTTGGTGCCGCGCAGTACAACGCC
Source organism: Chitinophagales bacterium (assembly GCA_038213575.1). Lineage (GTDB taxonomy): Bacteria > Bacteroidota > Bacteroidia > Chitinophagales > Saprospiraceae > M3007. Next base: position 5,457 of record JBBQSW010000144.1, read on the forward strand.
AGCTACCACACCGTTGCCAAGCAGAATTAGAAGGGCGGTTCCGAGGAGTTCAGCAAGAAAGACTGTCATAATTGATGTTGATTTCTTTAGGGGGTGATTTGGTGATTAGGATACCTGCGCGTTGAACTTTGAATGAAGGAGTCGAGCAGACCAATATACTCCTCCACCCGTATTTTTTGCGCTGTTTTTGACCAAGCTAATTCATTGGCCATCCATTTTGCCACGATGGGGGTGGCTTGTTTGGCAGCCTCCCAATCAATGATTTCGAGCCGGATCCTTCGGGATAAAAAATCTCGAATGGTCAAGGCCATTTCTTCGCGCACGGCGTACACGATTTCAGCTTTCAGGAAGGGGAAATTGGGCAGAATACGTTCGGATAATTCGGGGTGTTCTGCGGCTAAAGCCGCCGGCACTTTTGCCCGTCCGCCATATTTCGAGGCCAAATGTTGGCAAATGTCTTGGTCAAAACCGAACTCTGTGCGAAGTTTTTCCCAAAAATCTGATTCAAAGCCTGCTGCACCAGCCAAACGGTGGTTTTCTGTTTGACAGGCAGTCGAAATATTCATTTCGGAGCACACGGTATCCACCGCATCGCGCGCCATCAGGCGATAGGTCGTCCATTTTCCACCCAAAAGACTGATAAGTCCGGAAGCCGGGTCGCGTTCCACTTCATGGTCGCGGAGCAGTGACTTGGTTTGGCGATTGGGTAATTTTTTGCCCGGGATATTCTTAGGTGTGGGCGTGGACGCTGGGTGAGTTGCTGGTTGCAAAAGCGGACGAATTCCACCAAATCCGGCACGCACTTGCCCTTTTTCGATTTTTTTGGCGACGAATGGCTGCAAGGTTTCCAGTAGAAAATCCACCTCTTTGGCCTCCAGAACAGGTTCTTTTTCCAAATCAAAATAAGGTTCGTCCGTGGTGCCCAGAAGCAAACTGCCTTCAAAGGGAATAGCGAACACCATCCGTCCATCGCGGGTTTTTGGGATAAGCATCGCTTTGTCACAGTTGAACACTTCTTGGGGCAGGACCAAGTGAACGCCTTTGGAGGGACGGATACGTGGGGTTAGATCAGCGTTGGCCATTTTTCGGATTGGATCGGCGTAAGGTCCCGTGCAATTCAAGAATTGCTGCGCTTTCAGATCAAATGATAGATCGTTTTCAATTTGATCTTTTGTAATAGCAGCCTTCAGTTTGCCCTTGCCATCCTTTTGAAAACCAATAACTTCCAAGTGGTTGGCGACTACAGCACCCGCATCGGCAGCACTCTGGATGAGGGCAAGGCAGTAGCGGGCATCATCCAATTGGCCATCGTAGTATAACACTGCACTGTGGATGCTGGTCGAGAGGCCGGGCATCATTTGCAGGGCCTCTTTTTTATGGAGCCAACGGCTGGGAGGTAATGCGTTTTTTTTGAGATCCCGGTTGTTTGGCTGAGATTGGCTCGAAAACCAATCGTAAAGTTTTAGCCCAACCGTGATGTAAAACCCTTCCCACCAACTAAAAACCGGAGTGATGAGGCCGAGAGGATGAGCAAGGTGTGGAGCGTTTTGTAATACGAGGCGTCGTTCTACGAGGCCGTGCCGCACCTGACGGAGTTGGGCGAAGTCGAATTTTTTGAATGCCTGTTCCAGATATCGCACGCCACCGTGAACTAGTTTGGTGCTTCGGCTAGAAGTTTCGGCGGCGAAATCAGCCTTTTCGATGAGTGCGACTTTCAATCCGCGAAGGGCCGCGTCCAGCGCACAGCCTGCACCGCTTGCCCCCCCGCCGATAATGCAGAGATCGAATTCCTCCTTGGCGAGGCGGTCGAGATTTTTGGCGCGATTCATAAGAGTATGCAATTATATCAATCGAGGAACGGCGTATTTAAAATGTCCAATGTCCAATGTCCAATGTCCAATGACCAATGTCCAATGTCCAATGACCAATGTCCAATGACCAATGTCCAATGACCAATGTCCAATGTCCAATGTCCAATGTTCAATGTTCAATGTCCAATGTTAAGACCTAAGCGTAGTTGCCAGCGCCAGGCATCTGTAAGGGCTTCTTGGAGCGAGCGTTTGGATTGCCAGCCAAGCTGCTTTTGTGATTTTTGTACATCAGCCCACACGGCCATAACATCGCCTTCCCGTCGTGGGCCAATGGAGTAGGGTAGGGGCTTCCCGCTTACTTTTTCAAAAGTTTTGACGAGTTCTAGTACGGTGTTCCCGTGTCCAGTGCCAAGATTGAAGGTGTCGTAAAAATTGGAGTCTGTTTTTTTAAGAGAATACCTTAACGCCGCCACATGCGCTTCAGCAAGGTCCATGACGTGTATAAAATCGCGGACACAGGTGCCATCGTGCGTTGGGTAGTCGTCGCCAAAAATCATCAGCGATTCTCGCAGTCCAGCGGCAGTTTGGGTTACAAAAGGTACTAAATTGCTGGGTACACCACGCGGCAATTCACCAATATGTGCCGAGGGATGCGCACCGATGGGGTTGAAGTAGCGCAATGACAGGCTTTTCAAGGGCTTGACGGAAGACACATCGCGAAGAATCTCTTCGCCCATTTGTTTGGTATTTCCATAAACCGAGGCTGCGGGTTTTATCGGAGTTTGTTCTGTCACTACTGGGTTGTCTGGCTCACCATACACTGTGCACGAAGAGGAAAAAATGAGGTTTGCAATGCCCTCGGCCAGCATGGCGTCCACTAAAGTGAGCAAAGAACCAAGGTTGTTTCGATAATAAGCCAAAGGCTCTTGCATGGATTCGCCCACGGCTTTGAACGCCGCAAAATGAATGACCCCGCTGATTTTTTCATCGCGCAAGATTTGCCGCATTGCGGGATAATTGTTGCAATCCAGTACATGACAAGGCACTTCGCGGCCCAATATTTTTTTCAAACCGGCCAATACGGCGGGCTCGGAATTGGAAAAATCGTCCACAATGATGGGATTGAAGCCTGCTTCGGCGAGTGATACAACGGTATGTGACCCAATAAAGCCTGCGCCGCCTGTTACTAGTATGTTCATATTTTTTTGAATGGGAGTGTTTTGACGCGGCTGTATTGTAAACGCCCCGTGGGGTCACGCCACCACGGCCCGTAACAATAATCCCCGGCAAAAAAAATAAGTATAAGGGTGTGTTG
>JBBQSW010000145.1:0-8473 GCA_038213575.1 Chitinophagales bacterium
GACTATTTCACATCTCTCCAACAAACTGCTGACGGAGGCTATATGCTCGGCGGATTTTCAGATTCCAATATTTCAGGCGACAAAACAGAGGACAGCAATGGCATCTACGACTTCTGGGTCATAAAACTCGCCCCCGAAACCGTGCCCACAGAAGAAGCACCGACCGCACTAGGAAGTCTGACAATATACCCCAACCCCACCGCCGATGTCCTCTTCGTGCGCAGTGAGGCTGCCACCACCCTTTGCCTGCGCAATGCTTTTGGGCAGATACTTTCGACGCAAACTATTCAGAGACAAGACAAAATAGACCTCTCGCCCTACCCCAATGGCATATATTTCCTTATGGAGATAGGGACAGGAATTGTCCATAAAATCTTAAAAGTCAAGTAGCAAACGAGACTTTTTACCTTTGCCCCATGGAACTCATCAACGACAAATACCAATTCCCTGGCGGCATTGACCCGCTCGAACTCTGCAAACAGTATGGCACGCCACTATACGTTTACGACGCAGCCATCATCGAACGCCAATATCAGCGTATCACTAAAGCTTACACTTACCCGAAATTTCGCGTCCATTATGCTTGCAAGGCATTAAACAACCTGACGGTATTGCGCCTTTTGCGCAAAATTGGCTCGGCTTTGGACTGTGTTTCTATCGGAGAAGTCAGGCTCGGCCTCTTGGCAGGATATGCTCCGCAAGACATCCTTTTTACGCCCAATTTTGCCGGTATTGATGAATACGAAGAAGCCGTTGGGCTTGGTATCAAAATCAATATTGACGCAATTCCGATGCTAGAACACTGGGGGCTTCAACATCCAGACGTGCCTTTTTGCATCCGAATTAACCCGCATTTGATGGCTGGCGGTAATGAAAAAATCAGCGTCGGACACATAGATTCCAAATTTGGCATCAGCATCCACCAGTTGCCGCACGTGATGCGGATTGTAGAGAATCAGAAACTTAAGGTGGAGGGGCTGCACATGCACACGGGATCCGACATTCTGGATGTCGACGTGTTCCTTCGCGGGGCAGAAATCCTGTTGGAAGCGGCCCGAAAATTTCCCGACCTGAAATACATTGATCTCGGCAGCGGGTTCAAAGTGCCCTACAAGCCCGACGATTATGAAACGGATGTGGAAGAAGTGGGCGAACGACTCAGCAAGCGTTTTGCCGAATTTTGTAAAGAATACGGTCGCGAACTGACGCTCATGATTGAACCGGGCAAATTTCTCGTGAGCGAATCGGGTTACTTTTTTGCCCAATGCACGCTGGTCAAACAGACCACTTCCACGGCTTTTGTGGGCCTTGACACGGGTTTCAACCACCTCATCCGCCCCATGTTCTACGGTTCGTACCACAAAATCGTGAACGTAACGGAGCCAACTTTCAAACCCCGTATTTACAACGTCGTGGGTAATATTTGCGAGACCGATACTTTCGCGGCTGATCGCCGCATCGCAGAAGTGGTGGAGGGCGACATCCTTTGTTTTTATAATGCCGGTGCCTACGGATATACGATGGCTTCCAATTTTAACTCGCGCCTTCGGCCTGCTGAGGTGTTGATTTACAAGGGGAAAGCCCATTTAATTCGTCAACGCGATACGTTTGAAGATTTGGTGCGTGGGCAAGTGGAGGTGACTTTGTGAGTTGGATTTGAGGAACAGCACAACAGTACGCTCTTCACGGGTGAGCTGAAATTTGCCTGGGCTTGAGTTCACGCACGCCATGCTCTGCTACATTCAACGGGTATTCAAAATCTTCCTTTCATACTTCTAAAACCTAAATTTTCTCATGAAACCTACTGTCTTGCTTTTGTCTACGTTGGCCATTTTCTTTTAGTGCGGCTGTGATTCTTGTGATATTGTTCGAGTCGCACAAGGGAAGCTCCATTTTTCAGACGGCAAATCCACGGATATTCCCCATTGGAACGAAGAAGGATGGACTCATTTTTTCTTTGTGCGCCATGCAAACAAAGCGATCCTTGATCCTGCTCCTCCCGATCCTCCGGGCCCCCCACTTTCGGAGGAAGGTATGGCTCGAGCTGAACGCTTGGGCGAGATCATGAAAAATGCTGGCCTTGATGTGGTGTATACGACCAATTTTACGCGAACACGCACGACTGCTGAAAAAGTGCAAGCGCACTACAGCAACATTCCGATGCCTATCAATTATGAGTTTTCCGATGCTTGGATAGCAAATCAATTGGTGGTTAACCGGGGCAAACGCATTTTCATCGTAGGCCATTCCAACACCGTGCCTCGAATGGTCAATAAGTTGATGGGGCCGAGCTCTACCCTTCCGGACCTGGATGATAAAAACTACAGCGCATTTTTCGTGGTCGCATCCCGTGGTTTGGGGGATTCGGAATATCTATGGAGAAGTTTTTAGTCCTCGAAAAAATTACTGCTCAAAATTTTGTTTCTTTAAAGGTGTTATTTTTTTCTTTTTTGAAACAAAATTTGGTTGAAAATAAAAATCAAATATTGCTTGAAATGATTTCGCCAAACAGCATACATTAGCGCGGTTAATAACTTTATCTGTTCATCAAATCCAAACTGTTCTTTCACATGAAAAAACGTTTCCTTACCCTTGCCGCCCTCGCGCTTCTTTTTGCCGGGCTTAATTCCTGCTCCAAAAACGATCCAGTCAGCACCATTGATGTTGGCCTTTCTGCTGACATTAAAGCCCAAATCACTGCACTGGGCTTCGGTGCAGAGGATGCGTTCGCTGTCGAAGGTGGCTACATTGTTGAAAATGACATCTTTATCGCCACGGAAGACCTCAACAAGCCCATGGATCTGGCTCATTCGTTGGTTATTGGCAATGAAGAGCAATACCACACGACCAACCTCGTGACAGGTTTGCCGCGGACCATTACGGTCAGTTATTCTAGTAATTTCAGCGCCAATGCGAAGGCTGGTATCGTTGCTGCTATTGCGCGTTACAATGCTGAAAATCTACAACTAACTTTTCAGGAAGTATCCAGTGGCGGTAATATCCACATAAAACGTGTCAACGGCGGAGGTTACATCGCTTCGGCGGGCTTCCCAAGTGGCGGGAATCCCTACGGTACGGTAAAGTTCAACAAAACGTACGAGAACTATTCCCTTGGCTTCGTGACCACCGTGATTGCACACGAAATGGGGCACTGCATAGGTTTCCGCCATACCGATTATGCGAACCGTGCTTACAGCTGCGGCTCCGGCGGCAACGAAGGTGATGGTGGCGTAGGCGCTATCCACATACCCGGTACGCCTACTACTTGGGCGGACCCAAATTCTTGGATGCTGGCTTGCCTCAGTGCTACTTCCAACCGTCCTTTCCAAGCCAATGACAAAATAGCGTTGGATTACCTGTATTAATCGTTGCTACTTTTCGCAAGAAAAACTGGCCGCTCGATTTTATTCGAGCGGCCAGTTTTGTTTGTGGCACCCGCTACTCCACTACCAATTTCCCCCCGCCGACAAAAACTTGTCCATCAAGGATTTTGTAAAAATAAATGCCTTTTGCAAGCCCGCTCAATGGGATTTCAAGCAGCAATTCTTCTGCTGTTTTTTCTAAAATAAGATTGCCCAAGACGTCATACAAGTAGAATTCAGCCTGCTCTTCCGAGGAAGCAACGAGGTTCAAAACACCCTGTGATGAAACCGGATTGGGGAAAACCCACCATCCGTTTTTGCCGCTATAATAAACGGTGACTGGATCGCCCAAAAGCATTGCACCATTGTCAAACAGGAGCCGAGGTCGGTAGGTATTTGCACCTGTTTGTAGACTTTCATCGGTAAATTCAAAAACCTCTTTATCTGCGATTTGCTCGTTTAGAACGGCAAATAAGTTGCCGGTTTTCTTTTCAAAAAACACCTTGGAAAGCCCGTACGTTGTGCCGATACCAAGGCTCAAGTCCACTTGAGCATACGCGTTCAGATCCGCTAGAAAATTCCTGAAATAACACTCCACGCCCTGCCTCGAAATATCGGGTGCGGCGCTGCGCGGGCCAAGAGCATCCCCCTGCGCCAAAGGAGCAACCGCAAAACGTAGTTGCGGGAAGGCAGCTTTCTGTAAAACAATAAAAGTGTCCGTTGCAATAGCAATTCGTTCCAGGTACTTTGTTCCCAATCCGAACAGTTGGTATTGAGCGCTTGGGTGGGCACTATTCCAGTAAAGCATCACCGAATCGGGGCAGTTAAACCCTATTTTCATGCGCAATTCTTTGGAAACCAAAAAGATATCGGAACGAAATTCTTGCCCCCCAACCAACATACGCAGTTGCGACTCGGCAAAAGTGTCTGGCAAGGTCCAACGCCGTAAGCCGATGGTCAGATTTACAGAATCTTCGATCAACCGCCAATCCGAACTAAAAAATGGTCGCCATTCAAGGCGAGCAAAGGTGTCAGCAAAGTTCGTTTCCCAACGCAGTATCACTTCTTTATTGGCCGGGGCCGGGTCGTTTAACCTTGGGTAAGCCCACTCGAAATTTTGGAGCTTGTCCCAATCCCATGCGAGTGCAAAACCAAGACCTTGCAACCCAGCCAAAGATGGAGGCGCAGTCACGCGGATTTCCCAAAGGCCGGCTGTAGGAAAGTCAAGGGTGATCTGTTCGACGTTGTTCAAAGTGTCCCGACCACGACGGGCAGCTTGTTGCAGCGAATCAGGGTGTGGCGCGTTGTTCAATACCCAAGGGGAATATGCGTTGCCAACAGGGTCGAGCAAACTTAGGTCCAGGTCGTGCAGGAGCGCTTTGGGTGCAAGCAGTGTAGCCGTTGGGTCGTTCCAGACAAGGGTGGTTTTACATTGACGGACATTGCTGGGAATATTGAGCGGGATGGCAAGGGTTTGCCCTGGGGTTATTATTTCTGTCGTAAACCTTTGATTGTAAACGGTTTCTACAGCACCTTTCAAATCCAGATTGCCGAATCCGCTTTCAAAATCTGGTCCTGGGACAGCAATATCGTCTGCCGAATTGATCAAGATTGCCCGAACCAGGTCTGATCTGTGAAAACCGATGGCTGAGGCGTTTAAAGCCTGCTGAATCACAGCGGCTGCCCCACTGACAAGTGCTGCCGCCCCGGAGCTTCCGTCCAATCCAAACGCCACCAAATCTGGTTTGATGCGGCCATCATAAGCGGGGCCTCGCGAGCTGAGTGGCCCCACTTGTACCATCGAATCTACTGCACCAACCACCAGGACGTTTTTCGCCATTTTAAAATTGCCCGTGAGATTGGCAAATCCAGCTATTCCAGCGAATTTGCCTGATTTTGAAAGGCTGTCACCTTTGTTTCCGGCTGAAAACACATGGACCAGAAAATCGTTTTCTTCCACGGTTTGGTCGTACGCAACGGCCCCAGAGCCGTACCAGTTTTGAATATCCACCCCGTAGGAATGATTTTGAACTGAGATGCCTTGGGTCGTGTAATCAGCGTCCGGTTGAAGCCCAACGAAACTGGACGACACAAGCTGGCATCCAGGTGCTGCGCCACGCCCTTGCAGGTCAGAATTGCCCGCACCACCCACCAGTGATGCCACGATGTTGGCATGAGTCGTTCGATTTGTCGCTGCATCGGGTGAAGCCAACACACGGCCCTGGAAATCCACGTCCGTTGTGTCAAATGCAAATTCCTTGATCGAAACCGTTATGCCTGAACCATTTAGACTTGGATCCAGGGTTTGCATTGCAGCGATTTTGTTAACAAAGAGATTTTGACCAGGTACAGGGAGTTCTTCCTGTTGGGCGTATGCCAAGCGTGGAAATAGGAGTGAAAAAAGGATGAACTGCAATTTCATGTTTTTAAAAAGTAGGAAGCCAAGTAGATTACCCCAATGACTAGCAATGACTCAATGACTCAATGACCATTAATGACTCAATGACCATTAATGACTCAATGACTACCAATGACTCAATGACTACCAATGACTCAATGACCATTAATGACTCAATGACTACCAAGTCCCGCACAAAAAAAGACAATTTCCATTATGCGCACTTGTTTTTTGCTTTTTGCTGCACCTTTGCTGGCTCTTTCAACACATTGCCAAAATATGGATTCGCTCAATTACCTCAAAGCCGTAAAAAACGGCCAACTGACTTTTGCTGACGGCTCCACCCTGGCAATCCCTCATTGGGACGATCCGGCATGGGCCCATTTTTTCTGTGTGCGCCATGCAGAAAAAGAGGACAACGATCTTTTCGATCCCGAACTTTCTGCACAGGGGGACGCTAGAGCGGAACACTTGGGGCGCATCCTGGCCGAAGCGGGACTGGACGCAGTGTACACTTCACCTTCCCGCCGTGCCCAATTAACCGCTGAGCCCGTGCAACGACGCGGCCACACGCCACTCCCAATAAAATATGAGCCTGGAAATCAAGAGGAATGGCTTTTGGAACTGCTGCCAAATATCCACGGCAAAAAAATACTAATCGTAGGCCACCAGAACACTATTCCGCATTTGCTCAATCAATTGAACGGAGGAGGATTTGATTTTGCCAACATTCCCAACCACGATTTCGGGAAATTTTTTGTCGTCGCTACCAAAGGGATCGGAGAGACAGAGGTAATTGAAGTACGATACTGAAAATCAAGACCTCGTAGGTTTGCAAAATCTACGAGGTCTCACACACTATAAACAACTCACCACACCATGTTCAGCAACATAAAATCCGGCCTCCAAGCCGAAATCCAGGGCATCCGCGACGCAGGTTTGTACAAGCAAGAGCGCGTCATCACCACCGTGCAAGGCCCCGTCATCAGCACCACCACACAATCCGATGTGCTGAATTTTTGTGCCAACAACTACCTCGGACTAAGCAGTCACCCGGACGTTATAGAAGCGGCCATTGAGGCCATACGAACCCATGGCTATGGACTTTCAAGTGTTCGTTTCATTTGTGGCACGCAGGATATCCACAAGGAACTCGAAAGCCGGATTGCCGAATTTTTGGGCATGGAAGACAGTATTTTATACGCCGCAGCTTTTGATGCCAACGGCGGACTGTTCGAGGTGCTGCTCGGCGAAGAAGATGCTATCATCAGCGACGAACTGAACCATGCAAGCATCATTGATGGTATCCGTTTGTGCAAAGCAAAACGCTTCCGTTACAAGCACAACGACATGAATTCGCTCGAAGATTGCCTCAAGGAAGCAGCAGGATCACGGCGCAAACTTATTTTCACCGACGGTGCATTCTCAATGGATGGCACGATTGCTCAACTGGACAAAATTTGCGATCTGGCCGAAAAATACGGAGCCATGGTAGGCATAGACGAGTGCCATGCCTCCGGCTTTTTGGGCAAAACTGGCCGCGGTACGCATGAATATCGCGGCGTTATGGATCGCATTGATATAGTGACCGGCACCCTTGGAAAGGCGCTCGGCGGTGCAAGCGGCGGCTTTACCTCAGCCAAAAAAGAAATCGTGGAAATGCTGCGTCAGCGTTCGCGGCCTTATCTCTTTTCGAATACCGTTGCTCCCAGCATCGTTGGTGCGAGCATTAAAGTCCTCGAACTGCTCAGTGGCAGCACGGCTTTGCGCGATAAACTCGAAAGCAACACCCAATACTTCCGCACGGCCATGACGGCGGCGGGCTTTGACATTATCCCAGGCGAACATCCTATCGTGCCGATCATGTTGTACGATGCACCTTTGGCACAAAAATTCGCCGCTCGCTTGCTGGACGAAGGGATTTATGTGGTAGGTTTCTTTTTCCCGGTGGTTGCGCAAGGGAAAGCCCGGATTCGGGTGCAACTTTCTGCGGCGCATGAGATGGAACATCTGGAGCGGGCGGTGACGGCGTTTACGAAGGTTGGAAAGGAATTGGGGGTGTTGAAGGAGTGAGGGGAGGGATTTTGATTGCGGGTCATTTGAGTTGTGTAGGTGTCTTGGCTATGTTGCGATGCGACGTTTAGGGGGCATGGGCAAAAGTGCAAAGTTGGGCGAATTCACTTATTTATATGAGATTTAATGATTTGCAAAACTCGTGCTTCTGTAATTTTGAGTGATTTTGCAATAATCGCGAGGGGAACATCATTTTCATAAAACCCGATCACTGCTTCAATTTCTTTGTTTTCCTCGCCCTTTTTTATCAATTCTTGCGCATCAGCCATTTTAGTGTGCTGCTCGCTCGCAACATCTCGCAACTGCTTTAGATACCTTTTATAGTCTTTTGCATCCTTTTCATTTAATTTAATTTCATCCAGCCGCTCCGCCACTTCTTTCAAACCCTTGGCTGTGGAACCGCTTTTTATTTCTGCGTTTTTGAAAAAATATATCCACTCGTCTAATTTGTCCTTTACTCGGTTGTGGAACTTTCCGACTTTGATAACCCAGTATTCAGGATAAATTTCATGGATAGAGTTCTTTTGATATAATGCTACCTGCTTGTCTGCTAGGGCCAAAATATCATTTTTGTGCAATCCCCGGAATACCGTCGTGCCGTGGTAAACGTAATCCGCACCCTGCCCCAAGTCAAAGTAGG
>JBBQSW010000146.1:0-8430 GCA_038213575.1 Chitinophagales bacterium
GTCTAATTTTTTCTGCGCCTGTTGTCTTTTGAGTAGCTCGGCTTTCTGGATGGCCAATTTGTATTGACTGAAAATAAAAGGTTTCATAAACCCTGCTAATTCTACTTTGTCAAATCAGCCCCGTAGGGTAATGTCGTTGACATAAGACCCTGAAAGGGTCAAACATGAATAGCCTCCGATGCAATCGGGGGGAATATAAGCAATGGTAACAACCCCGAATGGGGTTGAATATATTCTAAACGCACATTCAACCCCATTCGGGGTTGTTACACGCCCTCCCCGAATTTCATTCGGGGCTATTCATGTTTGACCCTTTCAGGGTCTTAAGTCAATTCCATTGTCCAATAGGGGCTTAACGTCGGTAGCAATCGCAATCAACCGCTTGTCCAGAGGTGCAGCGCACCTGAACATTGCGCCGAATGTTCCGATGCGCTGCACCTTGATTCACGCTTTTTGACATATTCTACCGACGTTTGGCCCCTATTGGGCTGATGTGACAAAGTAGAACTAACCTATCAGCATGAATTTTTTTCAAAAAACAGTGGCCATCATCCTGGGCCACTCGGTATCCAAGACCTCTGTTTCGATTCATCACTTTCTCTTTCAGTCAAAAGCACTGAATCGAGATGTTGCATACGATGTTTATTTACCCATAGGTTACGATCCAGCAAAGCGACCTAAATACCCGCTCGTTCTTTTTAATGACGGACAGGATTTGCCTCGAATGCACTTTACCGATCGCTTCGAACGGTTATCTGCTGACAAAAAAATTCCGGCTTTCATTGCCATTGGCATTCATGCCAACGAACGACGCATTCGCGAATACGGCACCGCAAGGCAAGCCGATTACAAAGGCCGGGGCGATCTCGCGCCCAAGTACACCCGGTTTATCTTGGAGGAGTTGTTGCCGCATTTGCGCGAACAGTTCCTGATATCACAGCAAGCTTCAAACATCGTTTTTGCCGGATTTTCGTTGGGCGGCCTTTCTGCGCTTGATATTGCTTGGGCGCATCCAGAAGTTTTTGGTGCAGTGGGTGTTTTTTCCGGGGCGCTGTGGTGGCGTGCTCATCCTGTGCTCCCGGAAGACCCCGATGCCGACCGAATCATGCACGATATAGTTCAAAAAGCCGCAAAATTTGATAAAAACCGGCGTTTTTGGTTTCAATGCGGCAGACTGGACGAAGAAGAAGACCGCAACCAAAATGGCATCATTGATTCCATAGACGACACGCTCGACCTCATACACATCCTGCGCGAGAAAGGCACTCCCGGGAAAAATATCCGTTACTTGGAGATGGAGCAGGGCCGGCATGAGCCGGGGACCTGGGGCGAGGCAATGCCGGATTTTTTGGGATGGGCTTTCGCGAAAAAATAGTCGCGTTCAGAGTAATGGAGGAAGATGTATGTTAAATTTCCCTGCTTTACTTGGTCGTTTGAACTTTGTTTGATAACATTGTACTCGTTTTCGCCTTGATATTTTTTCAATCGTGCACGGGGGCGAATCCGTGGATTTATTTTAATCCCTTTTCCTGCTATAGCCTTTTTTATCTGCTATAATTCTAAAGATGGCGGAAGGCGAAGTCAGGTATTTTAATCGCTTCAACAGCACTTAAATTTGCAGCAGTTTCGTGAAAAGTTTTGTCAGCTGGCAACAGCTAGCAGAGTACAATCCTTTACCTTTCACCAACATTGTTTTCAAGATGAAACACAATCCTTTTTCTAAATCTAGTGTTCACTTTAACATTTGCGCTAGCACATTAAGTCAAAAACCTGCGACCTTACTCGCAGAGGAGCACAGCACCTCACGAATCCGATTTTTTGGGCAAGTCTTGCATCCAACTGCGCTTAAAGCACTTGCGATGCTACGTATTGTACTTTTTCTTCCTGCCCGAAGCAACGCGCAGTTACCCTGCAACGAAGTAGATACTGATTGTGTGCTCTCTCCCTTACTTCCATACAAATGCATAACCGGAACTACAAGTTTTCAAACTCAAATTGACTTAGGAATATTAGTGCCTGCAGATCAGTCATCTAATGTTGTTCAGCGCATTGTTATCAAAGGAAACGTAACAGTCAGCCTCAATTCACCACATGTAGAATATACGTTTCCTACAGGCTCTGAAATAGTTTTTGCTACAAGTGAAAGCAGACTTACCGTTCTGGGCGGTAATACGCTGCGTTTGATCGGAGTAAAGGTCTACGGCTGTCACGAAGAAGCATACGGGATTCGTGTAATGGAAAATTCGACCCTGATCGCCGAAGGTTGTGAATTTTCTGATGGTGCGCTCAGTGTTCGGCCAGGCTCAACCATCTCTATCACAGGAAATACCTTTAGACGAAGCCTATATCATATGCTCATTGAAAGCGGATCGGGTGCTGTTAATTTTACAGCAGGAGGTAGTATTAGCGGCAACACATTTTACGGAGATGAATTTCTAAAGCCACCATATACAGGAATGAAGCCACTTATTGGGATAGACATTTCCAGTAACATTACCATAGGAAAATCCAATGGAGCAAGGAATGAGTTTCGCAATTTTGGAAATGGGTCAGGATTTGAGGGCAATGCCATTCAGGGGCTGGGAATTGGGGACGCAGCACCCAATACTTTTCAAGACTGTAGAACTGGCGTGTATATCAAAAATTCGAATGTTGATATTTCCAACGCAAAGTTTACGAATATTGAAGAAGGTGTCATACACCTTCAAAACTCAAATGCTTTTCCAAGCAACTCTGTTAAAATAATTTCATGCAAGTTCAATGGCTTTTTGAGGAAGGCCGTTAAATCAGAGGGTTATCCTATGCTAAGATTAAATGCATTTGAGGTGCAACACTGTATCTTTGACGACAATGCAGCATTCGAGGGAATCAAAATGGGGGTTCTAATTCTATCTCTCAAACCCTCTTTAGGAGACAAAGTCAAAATCAACAGCAATAAGATATATTTTAGGGACAGAAGCATGATCAGCTCTAATTTTGTCCTTAGTGGATTCTACTTTAGTAACCTCCAAAAAGGGCGAGGAGAGAACAACGAGTTTTATGACGAAGGAGCAGGGGGAACCATAACATCTGCAATAAGAATGGAGGGTTGTAATGGGTTCGTGTGGTCTAATAACGATGTTATTGGCAATAATACCGTGTCGACTTTTGGAGACAGAGGCTTTCGCGTTTCCGAGTCGCCCAACTGTGTTTACACTTGCAATTATTTGAGCGGTACGAAGCACGGGATGTGGTTTGAGGGTCTGTGCAATGCTTCCAATCTATACCAAAATAGCTTCAACGACCACAACGAATACGGACTTTACCTATATTCTGAAGGTACTGTCATAGGTGGCCAATTCAAAAAATACAACACATGGAGCGGTATTAATGGTGATGCAGATGCTTATTTGGAATTTTCTAATTACGACCCCTTTGATATTGACGATAAAAACCATGTCAAGAAATCTTTATTCACGGTCCAAACGTCTAACCAATCCACAGCTTTTTGGGCAGACCCAAGGGTTGTCGGAAATATTTTAGGCAATGACCCCAATTGGTTTGTAGGACCGATGGGGCCAACACCCCCTACGGCGTACTTTTGCCCACCTGAAACACTCAGTGATCCAGGCGACCCAAAATTGGACTATGGAGAAAAGGGCATTGTGGACGGTACTTTCACGCCATGGAAAGGCTACGCTGGCAATACCTGGGACGCGGCATTCTTGCTCTATCAGCGTATGACGGAAGATTCAACCTTGCGGCCAACAGGCAGCCCGGAGGCGTCTTGGTACGCCAGCAACTACTACGGCAACCTTGGCAAGCTCCGACGAATATTCGATGGATTTGTGTCACTCACTTCGGACACACCTACTTTCACTGCTACGCAATTGCTTTCCGACTTAAACGCCATTTCCACAACTACGACTCATGATCAAAACCTAAAGACCGACCTGGGCATTTTTTTGGAGCAGTACATTGGCAATGCCTCAGTACTTACGCAACAGCAAACGATCAACCTGAACGCCATTGCCGATCAGTGTCGCTATGAAGGTGGCATAGGGGTTGTTTTGGCTAGATTGGCATTAGGTCAGTCTAGCACCAGAGAAGGGGATTGTCAAGAAGAGCTTGGAAGAGGGCATGGTAGCAACCGCAGCAGCCATTCCTCAGTTACCTTAAATACTGCTGTGTTCCCTAACCCTGTAATAGAACAGGCATTCAGCGTACAACTTAATCAAAGCATTCAAGATGGAACTTTGCGCCTTGTGGATTTGCAAGGTCGCGTGGTTGGTGTATGGACATTCTCCGGTGATGTCAAAAACATTCTTGAATCCAATGTAACCCCGGGAGTCTATCTCCTAGAGGTGCTGGAACAAGGCCAGATCCTGAGCCGCAACAAGATTGTTTTCAGCCATTAATTTCTTTTCTCATCTTCCCTGTGCTGCTGGCAACGCGCTAGCAGCACAGGCTTTTTATATATTGCCGATGCGACTACTCTATACTCTCATGCTATTTTCTGCTTTCCTGCCTATTGCCACAGCCCAAATGCATGATAACAATTGGATATTCGGATACAATTACGACTCCCCCAGCAACAACAACGGCACCATACTCCACTTTGAGAACGGCTACCCTGAGTTCACTATTGAAAATGTAAAGCACGATTTTGGGCTATACTGCATCCTTTGCAGTGACTCAACAGGCAACCTTCTTTTCCACACCAATGGACGGCAAATCCGAAACCGTCTGCACAACATTATGGAAAACGGGGATACCATCAACCCGGGACCTGTATGGCTGGATTACCCCGATGATTACCCAAGCCCCACAAGCGGGCTGTCAATCCCTGCTCCGGGTTTGCCAAATCATTATTATGTAATTCATACGTCAAATAGTTATAGTGTTTCAACACCGTTTCCTATTTTGTATTACAGTTTGATTGACATGAACCAAAATGGAGGGCTGGGTAAAGTAGTGATGAAAAATATAGTTCTTGCAGAAGGGGACTTACCAAGCCCTGTTGCAATAAAACATGGGAATGGTTATGATTGGTGGCTGATTGCTGGAGATTTGCTTTCTAAAACGTACATGATTTTTTTGATAAACGCAGAAGGCTTTCACCTTACCCATCAGCAGGATATAGCACCTATATCATTTGTAGATCATGGCCATTGTAAAGCATCCCCTGATGGCTCTACTTTTGTGAGTAATGAAGGAGATACAGGGCTTTGGATTTTTAATTTTGACCGTTGTAGCGGGCTATTGAGCCACCCACGAGTCTTGGAGTATCAGCCCCCTGCATTTTGGACTTCAACCGCAGCGTTTTCTCCAGATGGACGTTTTTTATACATAGGCACACACTTAGTAATCTATCAATTGGATATGCAAACAATAGATAGTGCTTATATATCATTTGATACCATCGAGCAATATGAATATGGCGCAAGCCCTAACCCACCATTCTATACCCATTTTTATTTGCCTGAGCTGGCACCAGACAACAAAATTTATTATTCGACCTTCAACTACTCCAAGGCCTTTCATGTCATTAATAGGCCGAACTTGCCGCTGTTGAGCAATGATATGGCGCAGCGAGGGCTTATCTTGCCTCGCCACAATGCAGAAACCAATTGTTATTTTCCCAACTTTCGCCTCGGAAAGTGGTCTGGCTCTCCCTGCGATACGCTTGGATTCGCTTCACCACCGGGCAGCGGCTTCAAGGATATGCCGTGGTCAGGAAATCGGAAGGTAGAATCAACAGAAGAAATCAAAGTACTCAAACTGCCTCCGGGGTTTCAAATTCCTGTCTCCAATGGGCAGCCCTCTCCAGAGGATTACAACCCATTGAACATGAAAACATTGATGCGGAAAGAACAGGAAAAAAGGCGTGTAGAAGCCAGTACCCAACATCAAGAACCAAAACACGATTAGGATCACCTCTTAAACACGATAAGGTATGGCTAATCTGCGCCTGATTATATCCTTTCTTTTTCTTCCAAGTCTTTTGCTCTCTCAAATTCTGCCCGATCAAATCTGGCTTCATGGCTTCAACGATTTTCCGGGCCAGTCTGGCTATGGCAATTCCTTAATGAAGTTTGAAAATGGCCTTGTTCTTATAAGCCAAATTGATCTGCGTATGAACTTTGAAAGTACGATGGCCGTGATGCCCGATACGCTGGGAAACATCCTTTTTTATACGAACGGATGCCACATCGCCAATGCACTCGGAGACACCATGCAAAATGGCTCCGGGATTAATCCCGGAGAAATGAACGATTGGACCTGCCCTACCAGTGGCTACGCCTCCCCTTTGGGAGCGATGATATTACAATTGCCAGAAAATCCGAGCCTGTACTATCTGTTCCACATGGGGGTGAAATATAGCCCGGAAAGAAGGCTGAACTATGGGCCATTCTATTACACGGTAGTGGATATGAGCCTGAATGGTGGTAAAGGATCGGTTATTTCAAAAAACAACGTGGTGGCCAATGGGAACTTCGAACCTTTTGTCGCCGTACGTCATGGAAATGGTCGCGATTGGTGGTTGGTGTTTCCAGAGTACGGGACAAACAAGTATCGCAAGTTCCTTTTCTCGGTCTCTGGATTGCAAGAAGAACCTGCGCAATTGATTGGGCAAACATTGTCTTGCCGATACATTGGCTCTTCGGCATTTTCTCCCACTGGGGTTCGATATGCCCGCCAACAACATTGTGGAGTAGTGGCAATGGACTTCGACAGATGTGCCGGGCAGTTTTTCAATGACCGTTTTTTGCAATTGCCGCCGAATGCTTTTGGCGGAGGCGGCGTGGCTTTTAACAAAGATGGCGATCGGCTTTTTGTTTCGACCCAATTGTCCATCCAAGCAGCAGACTTAACTCAAATCACACCGCACTTGGACACCATCGTAAGTTCGCCTAGCATCGTCGGTTCAAGCTTGCATTTGATGCAGTACGGTGCAGATGGAAAGATTTACCTCAGCAATTTGGGAAGGGGAAAGTTTTATCACGTTATAAGCAGCCCTGATGACCAGAATATTGGCTTTCAGCAAAGAGGCTTGGGTTTAGCCAACTTTTCTGTGCGCACGCTACCCAACTACCCCAACTACCGCCTTTATGACGTGCCGGGCAGCATGTGCGATACGCTTGGAATAAATGCGCCCATCGTAAGCAGTACGATGCCAGATCTCCTAAAGGAAAAAACAATACAAATTTTTCCCAACCCGAGCTTCGGGCAAATATCTTGGATGGGCATCCCACAAGGCGAATCAATTTCCGTCCGAGTATTCGACGCACTAGGGCGATTGTACCTTGAGTTGGTGACCACAGAAAACGGAGTAGACCTTCAAAATCTTACTGAAGGCTTCTATTATGTAGCTCTATTTAAAGAAAATGGCCAATGTCTGACTACAAAAACGGTAATATTCGCAAAAAAATAGCTGCTGATGGGTGTTGGGAAGATTGGATTGATAATTTTATCCACGTCACAAGGTCGTTTGTAAATTGGTTTGATTTAGCAGATGAGAAGTAGCACTTTTCGATTATTTGCATATTTCCCCATTGAAAAAGCGGCAGTTGTTTCAAATTATCTGCCTCTATCGGAAAATTTTCCACACCTGAAAACTCGGGCATAAACTGGAATTTTCCATCCAAACCGAATACCCGACCATGATAACGGCAGCGCAATTGGCTCGATTTGCAGGGCTCGTAGGCCAGCAAGTTGCCTCGGTGGGTGCATACATTCGACATGCAATGTAGTTCCCCTGTTTTATCCCTCGTTAGCAAAAGCGGCTCGTTCAAATACTGTTCTAACAGCGTGAACGGCCACACGCTATCGGGCTCGGACGCCAGCTCGGCATCGCCCACAAACTGCCAGGAAGGCGCAAAGATTTTTTCCTTGGCTTCTTCAAAAATGGCTGCGCTGGTGTACACTTCCGTGGAGATGGTTCGAGCGCGGGCGATGTTGGGATCAATGTGAAAACGGGACATGGATGGATTGATGATTGGCTAATTCAAAACGGATTGACTGGCAAAGATGAAAAAACGTTTAGAAATAAGAATTTTGCGACGGATTATTCAACCAATCACCAATCCGGGAGTGTTCAGAAATCAGTGTCGAGGGTGTTCAAAAATCTGTTCAACTGCAATTTCACCCCCTACCCCTGAAGGTGAGTTCATTCGAATAGGTTGGTAATTGTTTGTTAATCATTAAGTTATGCGTTCGACGGAATGAACTCCCCTTCAGGGCAATGTCATTGGCTTAAGACCCTGAAAGGGTCAAATATGGCTAGCCCCGAATGAAATTCGGGGAGGAAGGGCGTGTGTGTAACAACCCCGAATGGGGTTGAATGTGCGTTTAGAATATATTCAACCCCATTCGGGGTTGTTACCATTGCTTATATTCCCCCCGATTGCATCGGAGGCTATTCAAATTCAACCACTTCGTGGTGGTTAA
>JBBQSW010000147.1:0-8426 GCA_038213575.1 Chitinophagales bacterium
ACGGTTTGTTCGACTCTTTTGAACTGATACTTTGTTGCGCCTCAGTCATGGAGAGCCCGCTACAATCCTTCGTCGCGCCTAGTCTCATCTCAAAATAATCTGAACAAACTATCAAAGACTTCGTGCCCCTGCCACTAGTGGATGCGGCACTCGTGCCGTGAAAGTTTGAAAACTATTGAAACCATGTTGAAAAAAATGCGTTCTTAGCCCCACAATTCAAACCTATCTCAACATGAAAAAACGTTCACTTTTCCCAACCATAGCCTTTTTAAGCCTTTTAGCTTTGACTACCGCAGGCACCCTGCTTCTGTTCGCGGCTCGTCCGGTCAAAACGATCAGTCCCATGCCCATGTGTCACAGCGTAGACGAGTTTGCGGCATTCGCCAATGACCCAAAGTTCCTGGATGCTCACCCAGCACCCTTGCCGGTGGAGGCCGTTCACCAAGGTAAAATGATTGAATTCCCAGTGGCTGGTGGCACCAACGGACGTGGTTTTTTGATGACATCCCATGGCAATACAAACAAATACCTCCTGCTTTTCCATGAATGGTGGGGTTTGAATGACTACGTTAAAAACGAGACCTCAATGTGGTGCCATGAGCTGGGAATCAATGTGTTAGCCATTGACCTTTACGATGGAAAACTCGCTACTACCCCAGAAGATGCCGGGAAATTGATGCAAGCCAACGATCCCGTCCGCGCTGCTGCAATCATTGAAGGCGCGGCTAAGCACTTGGGTGATAAGGCAGACTTTCGCACCATGGGCTGGTGTTTCGGAGGCGGTTGGTCGCTCCAAGCCGCGTTGCTGCTCAAAGACAAAACCAAGGCTTGCGTCATGTATTACGGAATGCCTGAAAAAGACGTTGAAAAGTTGAAGGGCCTTGCTTCAGATGTGCTTTTCATACACGCTTCCCAGGATCAATGGATCACGGACCAAGTGGTAGCAGATTTTGAAACGAATATGAAATCTGCTAAAAAAACCGTCACGGTGAGCCGCTACGATGCCAACCATGCTTTTGCAAATCCGAGCAGCCCGCGCTATAACGAGCCATCCGCCAAGGCATCTAGAGCGGTAGTGAAGGCATACCTTTCAGGAAAATGATTCAATCGCCCCAATCGAATTAATCAAACCAATCTACCATGTCTACCCATCAAGCAGACGGCGGATACGCCCCGCCCGAAGAAGAAGGCGGCGGTGGAGGTCTTGGCAAACAGCTCCTTTTGATCGCTCTTGTTACGATTGCCGCCATTGTTGGCTATAAAGCCTTTTTTAGCGACGGTGGAGGGCTTTCGAATTTTTTTCAGGAGCCTAAGGAGGTGCGCATGACCTATGTGCCTTCCGATTTCAACCCGAATTTGGACGAGGAAAAAACGCTGCGCATCCTCTCCGAGCCCGAGGCGCACCGACAGGAGTTTGACCGCCTGGTGTATGACTTCAACGTTGCGCTGCTCTACCACGTTGCCAACCGTATGGCCTTGCCCGATAGCTTGAAACGCCGCCTCGAACCAGAGTACAAACTTCACCACGAGTACCTCCGAACCTTGTACTTCAACGATTTTGTGGCCCTCAAAGACACTACGGCAAACCTTTACGAAACCTGGTACAGCGACAATTCCAACCAAGCCGTGCAGATTTTCAACGAAGTGGCGGGCAAATACACCTGCTTTTTTGTGACCCAGGTGATGAGCACGCTCCTGCGGGTGAATGGTGGCAAATTCTTTGCAAAAGGGAAAGGCGTGGCCTCGCCCTGTGATATTGCCATCCACGAAGGCCTACAGCCCATGGCCGAACGCTTGAAGAAAAAAGCCGAGATCATGGATTTCAGCGCCTCGCGCGGATTGCTGAAAGACAAGGTGAGAAGGGGTATTGCCGAACTTGCCACATACGAACTCCGCAGCCGGATGGGCATTGACAAAACCTTGCAGTACAAGGTTTTTGGCTTTTCTGTGTCAGAGACCGACATCCGCGTGGAAGCCATCAGCGTGATTAAAACAGGCTTCAAACTTGACCAATATTTCGACGTGACACTCAGCCCGTCACGCGGAACGCTCAACATAAAATTGCCAGAGCCGACCATTCTATCCCATGAGGTCTATCCTAGGGTGGACAAACTCGACGTAGGATATTTGGCGGGTATAAACGAGCAGGACATGAACGAGCGGTTCAACGAGCTGCGCCGCCAATTCCGACAGGATGCCCTTGAAAATGAGCACGTTCTGGAAAAAGCAAAAGCCCGGGCCGACTCCGTGATGCAACTCATGTTTGGCCCGATTGCCAAATCCATCAACCGCAACTACAAGGTGAAGGTGGTATTCCAAAATGTACAAACAGAAATGACGGAAGATGAACTCCGGCGCAGGGGGGAAGAGCGGGGGGCACCGAAAATAGGCTCGCCTACGCCCGTGGATGCGCCCAAAAGGGGGAGGGAGAAGGTGTTGGCGAATTAAATGGTTTCAAACCCCAAAATCCCTCGGCACAAACCCCCTCGGGTTCCGTAATTTGAAATTCTCGTCATTCGCTTCCACAGTATAAATACCATGTTTGGCCGCGAGTTGGATCGCGTTTTGTTCACCTTT
The DNA here is from genome assembly GCA_038213575.1 of Chitinophagales bacterium. Classification (GTDB taxonomy): domain Bacteria; phylum Bacteroidota; class Bacteroidia; order Chitinophagales; family Saprospiraceae; genus M3007. The sequence continues at coordinate 2,578 of JBBQSW010000147.1, forward strand.
GACGAATATGACCATGCCATGAACCTTTTTGCCCCGGTGTTCTGGCATAAAATCGAACAACCGCTGACAAGCCAGCTCCACCTGTTCGACATGGTGTTCCCGAAAATGGCTTTTTATCTCGCCTACCATGACGGTATTGATGCTGCCATTGGAATAGCCCAAAGCATCTACTTCCAACTCACTGTCTTTGCGGCGGATGTGGATAGGATTGACCCCTTCCATGCCGAATTCCTCTCGCATGATGCGTTCCACGGTCGGGTAGGCCAAGCCCTCGGCGAATGAACCAAGTTTGTTGCCCAGCTCACCCAATTGCTTATGAGTTTGCTTTTGGGCGATGGCTAGTTCGCCTAATATTTGACTGAGTTCGTTTAAGTTATTTCCCATCATTTGAAAGTTAGGTTTACAAATGTAAGGATAAATTTATCTTTTCGCAACAGGCTGTCCACTTTTTAAAACCTGCACGGCCTTCGCCACCGCCGGGTCATCATCGTTCAATATTTTGTACAGTCCCTCGTCGCCGAAAAGTGTTTTGGCGAGGCGAGCTTTTAGTTGGAGCTTGAGTTCAGAACGGCATTTAGCCAGCTCAGAGGGGCTTTTTTTTACACCCTGTTTTTCGGCGTAAGTCGCCAACTCTTCCAACAATCCATCCGAAACGGAATAAGTGCGGGCGAATTCAGGTAGTGTTGTCGCCATAGTCGCACGATTTTGATTTTCCATCCATCTCGACATGAACTGCGGGATTAGCTGTCGGACGGATGTGAAATATGCACTGGAGAAAGCGGTGTCTATCGGTATAAAAACATCGGGCGTGATGCCGCCGCCGCCGTAAACGATTCGGGATTGCCCGGTGTAATATTTTGTGGTGTCGGCTTGCTGGATTTTGGTGGCATTGCTAAGTTCACCGTTTTCGAGCCGACGTTCGGTTTCGTGGTCGTAATCCTGCCCGTTCTTGTAATCGCGTTGGATGCAGCGTCCGCTGGGGGTGAAATAGCGCGACACGGTGAGCCGCATCGCACCACCGTTGGAGAGAGGGTATTGCTCTTGCACAAGACCTTTGCCGAAGGAGCGGCGACCCACCACCCATCCACGATCCCAATCCTGCACGGCACCTGCCACGATTTCGCTGGCAGAGGCCGAGCCTTCGTCAATGAGCACTGCCACATTTTGGATGTCGAAACGAGCACGGCCATTGCTTTTGTATTCTTTCCGTTGCCCGGCCCGTCCTTTGGTGTAGACGAGCAGTTTGCCATCGGGGAAGAATTGGCTGAGCATTTCGGTGGCTTCTTCGAGGTAGCCGCCAGGGTTGCCGCGTAAGTCAAGCACTAGGCTTTTCATGCCTTTTTCCTCCACCAGTGGGCTGAGTTTTTGCATGAATTCTTGATAGGTATTGCTGTTGAAATGAGCGACCCGGATGTAGCCCGTTTGCTCGTCAAGCATATAAGCGGCATCCACACTTTTCACTGGGATCACGTCGCGCACAATCTCGAAATAGCGCAGCGCGAGTTCGCGCCCGCGCAGGATTCCGACTTTGACTTTGGAGCCTTTGGGGCCGCGCAACTTGTTGTAAATCTTGCCCGTTTCAATCTTTATCCCGGCAATTGTTGTGTCGTTGATGCTCACAATTTTGTCGCCTGCGTTGATGCCAGCAATTTCCGAGGGGCCGCCAGAAAGTGGTGCGACCACCTGAATGGTGTCGTCTAGAATCATGAATTCAATACCCACACCCTCAAATTCGCCATTCATATCATCTTCCACGGCCTTGAGTTCGTCGGGGCTGATGTAGACAGAGTGCGGGTCAAGTCCATCGAGGAGGTGTTCGATGGCACCCGCCCGGAGGCTTTCGATATCAACAGAGTCAACATATTTGGCTTCAACATAGCGCAAAATTTCTTCCATTGTGCCGGTGCCAGCAGCAGTGCGGCTTTCGAGGCTGAAATTCTGGTCGTAGTGCGGAAGTTTTTGGCCGATAAACATCCCAACAGCGAGCGTAGCAGCGAGCAGTAAGGGAAGTTGGGTCTGTAGTTTAGGGCGCTGTTCTTTGTCCATCATGGTATTATTGCAGTTTTTTCTGCTGAATTTTCAAAATTTGCCTATTTTTGTTCAAAATTTACTATTAATCTACTTGTTTTCCGCCGTCATGAATAATTCAGAACTTCTCCGACTTGATCAATTGGATCATCAAATTCTTGCGAAACTCGTCGAAGACGGGAAAATGCCTTACACGGATATTGCCAAACAGCTCTTTGTTTCGAGTGGCACCATCCACGTCCGAATGAAAAAAATGGAGGAGCTCGGTATTGTAAAAGGCTCAAGCTTAACGCTTGACTATCACAAACTGGGGTATGACGTGACGGCTTTCCTCGGCATTTTTCTGGACAAAAGTTCGCTTTATGACGAGGTGATCGAGCATCTCCGCAACATTCCAGAGGTAGTGACGGCCAATTATACGACTGGGTCGTACGCCATACTCTGCAAAATTGTGTGCAAAGATACGAACCACCTACGCCTCGTACTCCAAGATAAAATCCAAAAAATCCCAGGCGTCCAACGCACCGAAACTTTTATTTCGCTCGAAGAGCGCATAAACCGATCGGTGAATTTTTTGAGTTGAGATATTGCCTAATATTTGGGCCAATTTTGTTAATTTCACGCACTAAACCAAACCCTACTGGGTATGTTCAAAAGGATACTGTCTCCCGTGCCTTATTCGATGGATTGGGCGGCGCTGTTGATGCGCCTTGTTTTTTGTGGCCTGATGGTTTACAATCACGGCCTGATGAAAGTGACCCTCTTCTCGGAGAGCCCCGAAAGTTTCTCTGATCCTTTGGGGATTGGCGCGACTGCCTCCTATTATCTTGTGGTGTTTGCGGAGGGAATATGTTCGGGTTTGGTGCTGCTGGGGCTATTCACCCGGCTTGCTTTGCTCCCGCTCTTGGTGACGATGTTGGTGGCGGTTTTTAGCGTGAACTGGGACAATCCGCTCACTGAAAAAGAGTTGCCAATGCTCTATTTGTCGGTTTATGTAGCCATTTGGCTGCTGGGGCCAGGACGGTTTTCGTTGGATGCCCGGCTGTTCAAAAAAGGATAATTTTGACGAAAACTTAATTTTGACAAGACGATGAAAAAAGAATTATTATTTTTGGCGATTGAAAATCCAAGTTGAGTCAGCGTTTATCAGGTTGACGGTATCTTGGACACTTAAACTACTTCGTTCTATTTTAAACACACAAAGTTTATGGCAAAACGCTACACTTTTTTACGCCTAATCCCACTTTTCGCGCTTTTTGTCATCCCGAATCTATTGCGCGGCAGTGGTGATCCAACGGGCAATCCACTAAACAGTGATCAAATAAGCCCTGACTCGATTGCTAAGGCTTTAGCTTTAGGGCACTGTAATCCGGTCACCGTTGCAGTAATAGACTGCGCGACCAAAACGATTCGGTTGTCCGCCTTCGTTAGATTTTTGTTTTCCGGCCAACTCGTCCCATACGTGGCCCTTTGGAACACGGGTGATTCTGTCCACCAGCTCACGGTAGTACCCCCAGGTGCGTGGAATTGGGACCCTTCTGCTACGGGATGCGAACCCAACCACTGGGAGAATACCTACGATCAGCCGAACAGTTTTTTCTATGGCACGGTGGACATAACTGGAGCGCCGCTTTGTCAAAATGGGTTTGTTGACTTAATCGTTACGCCCTCGGATAGTTTTCCAAACTACAACTGGAATCCGAGCAATCCAGGGGGTGGCCTTTCACCGTACGAGATTTTTCAGCCGGGCCTCTACCAGTTAACTGTAACGGATGGATTAGGGTGTACATTCACAGATCAAATTAATATTCCGGTCAGCCCCCCAGTCGTTCCTACCCTTTCTGGCCCAGCCCGTATGTGCCCTGAAGGCGATACAGCCACAATTCAGGTGAATCAGCCCTGGGTTGCTTACGAGTGGCCTGATGGTGAAACCACTAATTCCATCACGATCTTTGAGCCTGGGATTTACCAAGTCACAGTCACCAACCAATTTGGCTGTACGGGTGAAGGGCTTATAGGCGTTCAAACAGGAGAAGTAGATCCATTTCCTATCAGCATGACTTCCCCCAAGATTTGTGTCGGCGACCCCGATACCTTGCGGGTAGTAGGTGGTTTTAGCCAATATCAATGGTCAAACGGTGCGAACGGGATTACCAATATCGTAACGCAACCGGGTACCTATGTGGTCACGGTCACTAATTTATATGGTTGCACCAGGGTAGACAGTGTTACGGTCGGCCTTAAGCCCACACCCACGTTCTCTGTAACTTCTACACCTATGTGCCCGGGCGGGACCTCGACGCTCACGGCCACGGGAGGTTTCCCACAATATTTATGGTCGAACGGTCAAACGACCAACCCAGTCACAGTCTCCACAGCCGGCACCTATACCGTTACAGTTTCTGGAGCAACGATTTGTCCAGCTACGCGAACGATTGCAGTGGTACAGTTGCCGGCGCCCACGACGATCATAGCCCAGCCCGCCCAATTAAACTGTGTGCTGCCGCAAACCTCCCTCAACGCGGTTGGTTCGTCAGCAGACTCCAATTTCACATTCGTATGGACAACGGTAGGCGGCAATTTCGTTTCAGGACAAAATACCCTGACGCCTGCTGTAAACACTGCGGGAACTTACACGCTCCAAATCACGAACATAAATACGGGCTGCACGTCTTCGGCCACGGTCGCGGTGACGTCCAATATGCAGATACCTCCTGCTCCTGCGGGCAACCCGGCAACGCTTACTTGTGTGGTCACTGATCTAAATATAGGCCCGGCTTTACCACCAATGGACACTACCCTTGTGCCCAACTGGGTGGCCAGTGGGGGCGGCAATATCGTTTCGGGCCAAAATACCTGGAACCCTAATGTGAACCAGCCGGGAACCTACACACTTACGGTGACAGACCCCGCCAACTTCTGTACCAATACAGGCTCGGTGGTCATCAACCAGAACACGGCACTGCCAAGTTCTGTGATCGCACAGCCAGCGCTGATCACTTGCACGATGGGCACGGTGGCACTCAACGGATCAGGCAGCAGCAGCGGGCCGAATTTCACTTATCTGTGGACGGCCTCCAACGGGGGCTCAATCTCAGGCCCAACCAACACAGCCTCTACAACCGCCAACTCGGTGGGCACCTACACGCTGCTGGTCACCAATATCGTGAACGGCTGCACAGCCGTTTCTGCGGCCATTGTCGTAGCAGACGTGAATATCCCAACGGCTTCGGCATTGCCGCCTGCTACACTCAACTGTTCAGTGCTGGACATTACGATTGACGCATCGGCTTCGAGTACCGGGCCAAGCTTTACCTATACCTGGTCTGGCCCTGGCATCATTGGTGGCCAAGGCACTTTACAGCCCACGGTGGATGCTCCGGGCATCTACACACTTCAACTGGTGAACACAGCGAACAGCTGCTCCGCAACGCTTTCGGTTCCGGTGCCGCAGGATATCGCGCCACCGCTGGCCGACGCAGGGCAAAACCCCACACTCAGTTGCGTAGTCCCAACGCTCGACCTTGACGGCACAGCCTCATCCGCAGGCCCAAATTTTGTATACCAATGGACAACGTTAGACGGTACCATCGTGAGCGGGGCCAATGGGCTTACCCCAACGATCAGCAAAGCAGGTACCTATACAATATTGGTGACCGATCAGGCCAACGGCTGTACTTCCACGGCTTCTGTTCAGGTGCTGAACGATACGAATGCCCCAATAGCGGTCGTCGCTGCTCCGTCCACGCTGAATTGTATTACGCTTCAAACGGTTATTGATGGTTTGGGATCTAGCCAAGGCCCAACTTATGTCTATATTT
>JBBQSW010000148.1:0-8325 GCA_038213575.1 Chitinophagales bacterium
AGATATAGACCTGGTTTGCGAGATGAAAGTGGACAAAACAACCAAAGACACCGTGCACTACGGCGGTAAAATCTATGGTTTTTGCAACCCAAGCTGCAAAGAAACCTTTTTAGAAAACCCGACTAAATACGGCGCGAAATAGTCTTCATCCATCTTCTCCTTTTCAACAAATTTATTGACATGAAAAAATGCTGCTTTTTCGCCCTTTGCTGCCTGGTTTCAAGTGCCTTATTTGCTCAGGTTCTCGACCCGCTCGAAGACCTCATTGATTGCGAAAAAGCGGCTTGGACTCGCGCCCACCCTAAGGCCTCAGACCGCGACCTTCAGAACAGTGCCGACAATCGCAGCGACATTCACTATTGCCGACTGCACTGGACCGTAGACCCAGCCATAAAATACATTCAGGGAACGGTGCTGACCGTGTTCGAGCCTGTGGAAACAGTTGGCAGCCTTGAGTTCGATTTTTCGGAGGTATTAACCATGGATAGCATTCGTTTCCATGACCAAAAACTGTCCTTTTCTCAAAATGGCGACATAATCACCGTGCAATTCCCTGCACAATTGCCTGCTTTTTTGACAGATTCTTTGACGTTTTTTTATCAGGGCATACCAGATTCAACAGGTTTTGGGTCTTTTAGAGTGGATACTCATGCGGGGACTCCGGTCCTTTGGACGCTCTCCGAGCCGTATGGTGCTATGGAATGGTGGCCCTGTAAACAAGCGCTCAATGATAAAATTGATTCTGTTGATATTTTCATTACCAACCCTGCGGGATATCGGGCAGCAAGCATCGGACTTTTACAGTCTGAAACGACGGCAAATGGTTGGATTACAGCACATTGGCGACATCGCTACCCTGTTGCAGCATACTTGGTTGCAATAGCGGTGACGAACTACACTGTCTTTACGGTGCCTGCGCCGTTTGGGGGCGACACCACGCCTATACTTAACTATGTCTATCCAGAAAGCTTGGCCGATGCCCAAATTGGCGTTAACCAAAATGTGGCCGTCTTCCAGATGTTCAACCAACTTTTTGGTCAATACCCTTTTAAAGCAGAGAAATATGGTCACGCCCAATTTAGCAGAGCAGGCGGAATGGAGCACCAAACCATGAGTTTTGTCTCCGCTTTTGGTTTTGACCTCCTCTCGCACGAATTGGCGCACCAATGGTTTGGCGACAAAATAACCTGCGCTTCTTGGGAAGATATTTGGCTCAATGAAGGCTTTGCCAGTTACTGCACGGGTCTTTGTTACAATTACCTCCAACCGCAATACTGGGAGCTTTACAAAGTCGATCGCATAGATAAAGCTACGCTTATCCCCGATGGCTCAGTCTGGGTGGATGATACCACCAGCGTTGGACGGATATTCAACAGCCGCCTTTCTTACGCCAAGGGAGCCATGCTGCTCCACATGTTGCGCTGGAAGTTTGGAGACAGTATCTTTTTTGCTGGAATTTACAACTATGTGAACGACCCCAGCTTGGAATACGGCTATGTAAAGACCAGTGATTTCAAAACCCACATGGAAATGGTTTCAGGGGCCAATCTCGACGAGTTTTTTGCTGATTGGTTTTATGGCAAAGGATTTCCGTCCTACCAAACCAAGTGGTCAGTAAGCCCAACCAACGATGTAAAAATAACCCTTCAGCAAACGACCTCAGACCCTTCAGTTTCGTTTTTTGAAATGCCGGTGGCCGTAAAATTGAGCAATGGAGTACAGGATACGGTGCTGGTTTTGAACCATACATTCAGTGGGCAAGAATTCACGGCTGCGCTTGACTTCTCGCCTACTAGTTTGGTGTTTGACCCGGATTTGTGGCTGGTCAGTCGCAACAACACGGTAGTTTCTATTATTGAAGACCCATTGCCAGCACTATATATTGACCTTGCGCCAAACCCTGCCAGAACAAATTTTACCATCCGTCTGAATGCGGCCAACGGTGAAAAGGCAAAAATGTCGTTTTGGTCTGCCGACGGCAAATTGGTGAAACAGGGTTCATTAGAAATTATACCCGGCCTCAATACGATTCCAATAGAAGTCGGGCAGTTGCCTGCGGGCCGCTATCTGTTGCGCTTGGAAAGCAAATCATGGCAGGCTGAGCGCCCCATTATTTTGAATTGAACGCATTGCATTTTTAAAAACTCTGGACGACGAACAATTGTTGCGGGACGTTCGAATGGCCAAATGATTCATCGCACCACTGCCACAGGCATCCTCGGGTCGTAAGTGCCTTTGATGACGGGGCTTTGCCGGTTTCCGGTGTAGTCGCGCACTTTGTCGTTGATAAAATCGAAGAGCTCTTGCACGGTTACCACCTTGTCTTTGTTGGCATCCGCTTCGCCTTTAAGGCCGCGAATGAGGAAGTGGCTGAAAACGCCTTGGCGCAGGCCAGAGGATTCGAGCGAGGTCTCTTCGGCTTTGCTCGACATGAGGAGGGCCGTTCCGCTCACCGATTTGGCGAGGCTGGAATAAAACTTTACCAGTTCCGGCTCTGGCTCAACGGAACGCATGGCGATCAGGCTGCCCGAATGGCAAGCGTCGGCGAGGCAGAGCTTGAAACGGGCCTTGCTTTTATTGAATGCTGCAGCGATTTCTTCGTGGGCAATTTTGTTATTGAACCCGTCAAAATCAATGGGCAGGAACGAACCGTTGAGGCCGTGGCCCGAAAAATAGAAAATGATGAGATCATTGGGGCCAGCCATTCCGAAGAGTTCTGACATATTGCTGAGTACGTTTTCACGCGTCGCCTCTTCATCAATGAGCACGCGCACCTGTTCGTCAGGCAATGCGCCCCCTTCCAGGCTTTTGAGGAAGGCATAAAAACGATAAGCGTCGTCATCGGTGTAACGCAGCACGGGCATGTGGTCGTAGGATGCCACACCGACCACCAGGGCCCAAACTTTTGATTGGGGCATTGCCACGGGCGGAGGGGCCGGTTTTTCTGCTACCGCAACGGTTTCGTAATCAGCGGGTTGATCCCTGCCCACATATTCGCCTTCGCGCCAGTAGCCATCTATTATCGTGCCTTCGCGCGTACTCAGAACGCCTTTGCCAAAGAAAGCTCCAGCCTGCCATTCGCCCACGTATCGGTCGCCGTTGGCGTAGTCGCAGATGCCATAACCGTGAGGCATTTCATTGGAGAAGGTACCGACGTATTTGGCTGAGCCTTCTTTGTAAACAAAGGTGCCTTTACCGCTTTCGCAGTCGCCCGAAATACAGCCGACCTTGCCGCTTTGTACCAGGCTGTTGCCCAAAAATTCGCCTTGTTTCCATTCGCCCGTTTCTTTTGCGCCCGATTCTTTCACAAAGCGGGTGCCGACTCCATCGGGGTAGTTTTCTTTAAAATTACCGACGTATTTGTCGCCGTTGGAGAAATAAAAGGAGCCTGGGCCTTCAAATTTAGCATTGGTAAAACTCCCTTCATATTTGCTTCCGTCTGGGTAAGCAAAAGTGCCCTGACCGCTCTGGCAATCGCCTGAAATACAGCCTGACTGGATGTTGGTACCATCGTCGGCGCGTTCTTCTTTTTTCTTGGCGATGTATTCGGCCAGCACAGTGCCGTTTTGGTCCACGGGCTTGCCTTTGAGCCAAAGCCCCGTGCGGGTGGTGCCATCAGCGTAGGTTTTGGTGCCTTTGCCTTCCGGGTAGCGGCTATTCCATTCACCCCGGTAACTGCTTTTGTTGGTATAATAGCAAACGCCGATACCGTGGATTTCGCCGTTTTTGAAATCGCCGATATACTTGGCACCAGAGGGGAAAATGTAGGTGCCACGCCCGTTTTTACAATCGCCGGAGATGCACTGGGCGTGGAGGGTTGGGAAGAAAAAAGCACTTAGAACCGAAAATAGAAGGATGCGCTGGAACATATTATGAAGGAACAGGACGTCGAATTGAAATGCATTTTCTGAATGGACTTATTAACTTTCGAGCGGGGGTTTTATTGTTTTTGTCACCACCAAAGACTTCGGGTTGTATTAATAATCAGTGTCTATTGGCGAGATGACTTTGATCATCCGTCAATAAGCATGGGAATCATCGCCCCATTACCACCACTTTCTCCGCCCAACTCCTCCCCCCTCCCTGCAAATACACCCAGTAAACCCCCGCCCAATCAACACGCACATCCAAATTGCTCGCGCCCGGCACAGGGTGATACTGTCGAATAAGCCTGCCGTGTACATCACAAATATTGACCTGTTCAACATCCATACCCTCCCAACGCAGCGAAATAGGACTGTCTGCGCGGGCAGGATTCGGGAACACCTCAAAACCTTGCTGCGTAGCAGCATATTCCTCTACAGCGCTGAAAGGCGAGCAGGACTCGTAGGGCCTGAATTCACAGACCACATCTTGAAGCAGTTCAAAATTGGAGGCGTCGGCGAGGTCATTCACTACCATTCCTCCCACACCGGATGTGCCGGGTGCATCGTCAAAGTCGAAAGCAGGGTTGAAAAGCGAAGTGAACCCCGTGTAGTCGTTGTAGGTGCAGGTTACTTCAAAATCAGTATCCAGGTTGATCAGGAGGGGGTCGAAGCGGTTGCTGTTGCCGCCATAGCCCGTCCAATTGGTGAAGCCAGAAATCAGGAAACTGTTTTCCTGTGGGTGGCGAAGGATGCGTGGATAGTGCGAGCTTCCGAGATTGTAGGTTTTTAAATTTACCAAAGCTCCCGTCGGGGTCAGCGTGAGCAATGCGTACTTGTTGCCCACAAAACCAATGGTGGGGAATGAACTGGTGGCACACATGATGGCAAAGTCGCCATTGGGTTTTTCCACAGCACCGCTTGCATTTTCGAATAAATCGGGACCGCCTCCTGTCACCACGCGCGACCATTGCACCTCGCCGTTGGCATCGGTTTTGACGATGAGGAAGTCATCGTAACCCTGAAAATTTGTCTGCAAATTGGTGGAAGAACCGGTCACCAGCAGCCCGCCGTCAGAAGTGGGTAGCACGCCATAAGCATGATTGGCTTGTGGAGCGGTGCCTTCTCCAAAAACCTTGTGCCAAAGCACGGTGCCGTTTTTGTCCATTTTCAGGAGATTTGCGTAGAAGGTGCCGCCAGTGTGGATGTAGGAGCCTGCCGCCACGAGGCTTTGATCGGCGAGTTCCACGATGTCGAAAGCGCGGTCCACTTTTTGGGCATTGCCCACCGTGCGGGTCCAGAGGATGTTGCCCGCCGGGCTTAACTTCATAAAATACTGGTCGGTATAGTTATTGTTCGTACCAGCATCGGTGCCCCAGGAGCCTGTTTGGCCAGCAATTACTATGTTCCCGTCTGAGGCCACGATAGCGGCATGGGCTACATCCTGATTGTTGGTGCCCCCGCCGATGCGCCGCGTCCATACTGTATTGCCATCGCCATTCACGCGAGCTAAAAAGAGGTCGTTGCGGGGACTGGTGAAATAAAATCCGACGGTACTCACCAGCACAAAATCCGTCTCCGAGATTTTGAGCACACGCCCGCTTGTGTTGTTGGGTGTCTCGGTAGCCTGGTTGAACATTTTGGCCCATACTACCTTGCCTTGGCAGTCTAAGCGGTACAGACAGGGATAGAAAAAGTTGCTTCCGACCGGGCTTTCTATCAAGCCTGAACATACATAGCCCCTGTCTGCCAGCGGCAACACATCCAATTGAAACATGGGGGCGCCGGATTTTGACTCATACCGCCATTGGAACGAGTGATCATTTTGGGCGGATAATTGAAAAGAGAGGGCAAACAGCAATGCAGCGAGGGTATAAGTTTTGAGCATGGCAAAAGTTGATTTTAGTTGGGCAAAAATAGAATTCCTTGACACTGAACTTAAAAAAAACCTTATAGGTCTGCCAAAAAGTAAAAACAAATCGCCCCAAACGCTGTTTTTTGGGCATTGTTAAAACTTGATACTTACTTTCCGATATGCCTACTTGGTTGCTTTATACCCTTGTCACTTTGGCCGCTTATTTCGGCATGGAATTCATTGCCTGGTTCACACACAAGTTTGTGATGCACGGTTTTCTCTGGAACTGGCACGAAGACCATCACTTGCCCAAACACGAAAAAGAAGGTTTTTTTGAAAAAAACGACCGATTTTTCCTTGTTTTTGCCATTCCCAGCATGACTTGTTATATGATCGGGGGGCTTACGGCCCATTTCTGGGTGCTCTTCATCGGCGTGGGTATTTCGTTGTATGGGCTTACCTATTTCCTTATCCACGACGTGTATATCCACCGCCGGTTTAGTTGGTTCAAACAATTGGACAGCAAATACAGCCGCGCCATTTTGCGGGCGCACGGCACGCACCATTCCAAGCGGGATAAGGAAGATGGGGAATCTTTTGGGCTTTTGGTGGTAGATCCGAAATTTTTTAGAAAGCGCCCCAAGCGGGAGGAAGAGGCGTTAATTCGGAATAATGAGGCTTGAGATTTTGACCAATTTGGTCAAAGCCGGTTTATTACATATACTTTCTCTGATTCCTGACTAGATTTGTGACTGATAAGGTCTTGCTTCCCGTAGGACTTCTCTGCTAACTCTATAAATCTCGTCTCTATGAATCGGTATTTCACCGCCCTCGTTTTTCTTTCGTTTTCCTTTGGACTACAGGCACAAGACACGATTCGTTTCCAACTTTGCGCTGAACTTTGGAAAGACAGCCGACCCATTAAAGGAACAGTTTTGACCTTCAAAGCCACCAATCCATCGTTTCCATACTCTCCCCAGGTTTTCATCTTGGACACCAGCCGATCCTGCGTTGACATGACCGTGATATTGAGCGAGTATCTGCCGGGCACCTCGTTTGAATACAGTGCGTCAGTACCAGACACCGGCTATCTCAACGGTGTCAGCGTCATTGACCAGTGCAAAATTTCCCAGCATATTTTAGGCATCAACCCGTTGCCCTCGCCTTATGCGATGATTGCTGCCGACGCAAACCGATCTGGCTCTATCAACACCTTCGATATAGTAGAATTCAGGAAGTTGTTATTAGGGGTATACACGGTATTGCCAAACAACACTTCCTGGCTGTTCCTCACTGACTATTGCATTTTCCCCAATCCAAACAACCCCTTTCAGGATGTTTGCCCATCGGGGATAAGCAGCATCGAGCTGGCTGCTTTGGATGGCGATACTGCAAAAGTTGTGGGTATAAAAATTGGGGATGTGGACGGCGATGCGAGTTTGAATGGGGAACCATATTCCCCTCCAATTGTAACTGATTCTATCACCCTCGTGCTACCGCAAGGACAGCTTTCGGCGGGTGTTCCAGTGGCTATCCCTGTGAAATTTGATAAGGATTTTGACCTCGGTAGCCTGCAAGCTCAGTTTTTCCTCGACCCGACATTGGCGCGATATGATTCGATTTCCGATGGTCTGATTGATATCGTTTCTCCTGCTTTCGCTACTTACAATACGCTCACAGGTGCGCTTAAATTTTCCGCTTCGGGTTACTTTAATTTATTTGTCCCGGCGGACAATCCACTTTTTTACATACACCTCACAACACTGCAATCGGCAAATTTGAACACGATTTTAACGGTTGTACACGATGACCCTACCATGAGGACCTTCGCAGTGGGCAGCGACTGCAGTCTCTACTATACGATAGGCTCTGCCTACAAAGGCTTAGTAGCCACTCATTCGCCAGAACTCGGAGGCTTGCGCATTCGAGTGCCCAGCCCCAATCCTTTTGTGAATCAAACATTTTTAGAAGTGGACTTGGAAAGTGCCAAATCGGCCGTTTTGGAGGTGTTTGACCTGACTGGCCGCATTGTTTTTTCAGAAGAGAAAAATCTCGCTTCAGGCCTGCATCGCTGGGAAATACCGGGTTCGGCGCTTGCTTCTGGAAGCCTCGGTATTTGGAGATTGCGCGTAGGGGAGCAGATCGTGACGGGCAAACTGGTTAGAAGGTAGCGCAATAACTTAGACGTTGGTGGACCGTTTCGCTTTTTCCCATAACACGGATTGGCGGCCGCGCAGGAGTCGTACAAAACCGGCGTACATAGCCCAGTTCATTAGACAAAAATAGTAGGGCACAAAGAGTGCTTTTACTTTCAATTTACGCTGTTCCAAAAGCCAGCCAGCGAATGCGGAAAGGTAAAAAAGGACTTGCGCCAATAGCAGAATTTGAAAAGACGGATTTCCTTGTAGTGCGAGCAAAACATTGATTACCAATAAGATTGGCAATAAGAGCGGGGCCAGCGTCCAACGAAACACCCGGTGTGATACGTATTGGAAACTCAGCACCCCGTAGCGCAGTGGGTTGAGGAGCGGTGCAAGCCGCCAAACAGCCTGTAGGCCTCCAGCAGCGATGCGGACCTTGCGTTTCATTTCTTCGGCCACAGAGGCG
>JBBQSW010000149.1:0-8270 GCA_038213575.1 Chitinophagales bacterium
AAAAAAAGCACTCGTTTTTGCCTTCAGCAGAAAATCCCCAACATGCTCCTAGCCCATTTTACCCGCCCAGCCAAGATTTGAAATCCCCAGCCCGTTCTCGACTCACAAAAACTTCTTCTGGCGATGCGGGCAAAAGTTCGAGTTTCAGCCGGCCATTCAGGTGTGGGTGGATTTTTTGGATGGCATTAAGCCGAACCGTAAGCCCGCGACTGATGCGGAAAAACTCGCGTGGATCGAGCAGAGTTTCGAGTTCTTCCAAGGTGCTTTCTACGAAAAATTTTTTGCCACCGATCGTGTGTGCTTGCGTGAGGCCGTCGGAAGAACGAAAATATGCAATGTCTGAAGTAGATAAAAAAGTGAGTTGTTGACCAGTTTTTACCAAAAAGCGATCTTTGTACGATTCTTTTTTTATCAGTCGAGAAAGTGCATCTATGTCCAAGGGCTTATATTTAAACCGTTGGATTTCAAATTTCTGTAACGCAGATTCCAAGTCTTTGGGGTCAATGGGTTTAAGCAGGTAGTCCACAGCGCTCACTTTAAAAGCCTGTACGGCATATTGGTCAAAAGCTGTGGTAAACACGACCGGGGCTGTTATTTCCACTTGTTTGAAAATGTCGAAACTTAGCCCGTCTGCAATTTGAATGTCCATAAAAATCAAATCGGGTGAGGGGAAGGTACGCAGCCAGCGGACGGACCCTTCTACAGAGTCGAGCGTATCGAGTATATTGGCAGCTGGTCGGGCAGCCATCACCATTTTGCTTAGCCGTCGGGCGGCTGGGATTTCGTCTTCTATTAGCAGGGTTTTCATGGACTATTGACAGTTGATTGTTGACTATTGGCTGTTGACTGGTCTTTATCACTGAGTTCTAAAATTGGCAAGGCCACGGTGAAATATTGGTGAGAGGCAATAACCTCCACCGTTTTATCGGTCACCATGCGATAGCGGTCGCGTATGTTTTGCAATCCGACCCCTGTGGAGTCCATAACCTGGTTTTTCTTCTGTAAATTGTTGCGAATCACGAGGTGGTCATTTTCTGCAAAAACCTCAATCATAAGCGGTTTTTCGACCGAAATGATATTGTGTTTGATGACGTTTTCAAAAAGCATTTGCAAGGAAAGGGGCACGATGGCAAAGTTGCTTTTGCCCTCCAAATCTTTGATTTTCACCTGAAGATTCTCGCCAAAGCGCTCTTGCAGCAGAAAAACATAGGCGTCCAAAAACTCCAATTCCTTATACAGCGGGATGATTTTTGAATCGCGGCTTTCGAGCACATAGCGATAGACATTGCTAAGTTGTTGCAAAAAACGAACGGCCTTGTCGGTATCTTCTGGAATTAGGTAGGCCAACGTATTAAGGCTGTTGAACAAGAAGTGTGGGTTTACTTGATTGCGCAATCCTTCAAGTTGAGATTCAACATTTTGACGTGCCAGGTGCTCTTTTTCTGCAACGGTTCGCTGCAATTGAACGGAGAAAGAAATGGCCTCATAAAGCGTAATGACCAAGGCCGCTAGAATGAGCGAAGCAATGTATTTGACGATATAATTGGGCTCTTTATCATGGTGAATCGAGGCGATGTCAAAAAAATAATGGATCACCAGGTCAACGGTGACAAACATGATATTAAATCCAACAAAAACCAATAGGATACGCCGCCCAATTTCATTGATCGAAGGGTATCGCCATTTCACTTCGCTATAAATCCACCGCATCCCAAACCAAAAGATCGTGGTATAAAGCAGCGACATTGGAATACATGCTGCAATGAAGCGCCAATTCAGGTGTTGGTATGCCTCTCCAAACAATAACATGGACACCAATATACTGGCAATGGGCAACCCTGGGAGGATGATCCATCGGTCGTTGAATCCGGATACTTCTTGAAAGCAGGGTTTCCTGTTCATTTGTTTTTAAACGTTTTTGCGCAATTTGAAAAACGCAATGGTTTCTTTAATACCATCCTCTAGTGGAGTACCGATGGCACCGCCTGCGCCGATGAGGGTGTATGGTTGCATATTGATATTAATTTTTACTAAGAATTTTTTTTAAACACATAAGGCACATAAGAACACATAAGTGTTGGCCTATAACACTTATGTGCCCTTATGTGCCTTATGTGTTTAAAACTCCACCCGATACATCAAATCCGGAAAAAATCCAATCTGGTATGTCTTGCCAACTTCATTTCGCACTTCATTGTATTGCATCGCGAAGATATTCTGGTTATTGGTCACGTTCTGAAAGTCAAAGAAAAAAGTCTGTGAAAGTTTGCGCTTCGGACTGTTGAAACGCATGCCAATTTTTACGTCCCAGCGAAAATAACCGTCCAAACGTTGGCTAAAGGCTTGATTTTCAATCAAAATTTCCCGTCCAGCAGCTTTGCTGGCTTCCAAATCCACCGGCGTGTATGGACGTCCGCCCGCCGTAGTCACTTTTGTGTCAAGCGTGAGCACGCGGCGCCCCGAGCTCCCGAGTTTGAATTCTTTGCCAGCCAGCACGTTTGCCACATAACCACCGTCGAAAGCCGTCGAGCGTTCTATACCATCAGAACCTTTGTACTTTGAATCAAACACACTCACCGTAACGAGACTGTACCAACCTTCGCTGAAGAATTTTTCTACTGTTAATTCTGCGCCGACGTTCGTGCCCTTGCCTTCGTTCACAAGGTTATTCTTTTCCGGGAAAACAAAATCAGCGCCAGCGTTGAGCAATGCAAAACTGCTCGGGGTAGATTCGATTGGAATGTCAGACAACATTTGGTAATACGTTTCTGTCTTTACGCGCCAGGAAGCGGCGGGTTTGTAATCCCAACCCAATACCAAGTGCTGGCTGCGGGTGAATCCCAGATTGACGTTGGTTTCTATGGCAGAACCATCCGGTTGACGCTCGCGGAACAAAAAGACTGGCAGCGGTTGGGTTTGGTTGTGCAGTCCGTAACCCAGGTTAAGGGTTGATTTGGGCGAAAATTGCCAGTTGATCGCTACGCGGGGTTCTAAGGCGACGTCCTCGGTTTTATCAAAATATAGACCGTGTAAACCAGTATTCAAGGTTAGCCGTTCAGCAATACGCCACTGCGTTTGGGCAAATGCCTCGGCCTGATTGAACGAACCATCGAAATCGCGCTGGATAAAGAGGTCAGGGCGACCGTCACCATTGAAATCGGGGATGCCCTCGCGGGTTTTTACATAAGTATCAAGGTTTTGGCTTTGCAATAGGATACCTGTGCGAAGGGTCAGGCGGCGATTGATTTTGTCGTTGTAGTAAGAAGATAAACGGTAGGTATTGCCAGCGTCCAGCACGTCGTTGGTTTGAAGTAGATTGCCTAGCTCGTCGGTCATCTCCAGATCGTCTGTTTTGTATGAATTGCCTGAATGTGAGGCACTTAGCACCGTTCTGATGTAGGAATGATCACTGATTAACAGATTGTGTTTTACGCCAACAACCCCAAATTTAGATACGTTGTAAGCATTCTCGTCCGGGTTAGCGAACAGATCGGTGGTGTCAATGTCTGCCCCTAAAAAGTCAATGGAGCTGTGTCCACCAATGGCGAAGAGGCTGAAGTTCCCTGCCTTTGTATTACCAAAATCTACATTGAGGGTCAAGTCTTTATATTTCGGCGTGGCTGCGGTGCCTACATTCAAGCCTGCTGCCTGCGCAATCTCCGCAAATGAATGGCGATACGCCACTACGAAGGAGCCTTTGCCTTTTCTGATAGGGCCTTCCATAGCGGCCTCCATGCCTGTGAAGGCACCTACTTGCCCCATAAACTCAAAGCGGTCCCGGTTGCCCTTGCGCAGGTTGATGTCGAACACACCAGCCGTCGCGTTGCCGTATTCCGCAGGGAAAGCCGAGGTCAGGAAATCAGAATTGCTGATCATATTTGGGTTCAGGGCGCTCACGGGCCCGCCCGTAGTTCCAAGCGTGGAGTAGTGGTTGGGGCTTGGGATTGGAATACCCTCGAGCCTCCACAGCACTCCCGTGGGCGCGTTCCCCCGAATAATGATGTCGTTGCGAGCATCGTTGCTGGCGGCCACCCCTGCAAAGTTTGCAACCAAACGGCCTACATCCCCCCGACCGCCCGAGTAACGGCTCACTTCTTCTGTGTTGAACTGCCGGGCAGATATGGTGGCTAAGTCGTTGATTGCCCTGTCTTTATTGACTTTTGCTACGATGACCACCTCATCCATAGAGGTAAAAGACTCTTCCATTTTCAGGGTTAACAATACCTCTTTGCCAGCAGTCACCAGGACGTTTGGAACGGTTTGCGCTTCGTAACCAATGTAGGTGATGCGTAGAGTTTGGCGGCCTACGGGAACGTTTTTCAAGGCAAAATTGCCATCTACGTCTGTTGTAGCTCCAATAGCAGGTTCAACATTGACTACCTGGACAGTCGCCCCGATCAGTGGAGTTTCGGCTTGTTTATCAAGAACTGTACCCCGCAGGATTTGCGTCTGTGAAAAAAGGAATGCGGGGAAAAAGAGTATTGGCAGGAATGCCAAAAGAAGTTTCAAGTTCATTGCTAGATCGTTTTTTAATGAATGATGCTGCAAACATCGCGGCGGAATAATATCCAGAAAAGCAAAAAGTCCCCGGTGGTAGCCGGAGACTTTTGAATGGTTGAAATGGAGGGTTGAACTGTAGCGCGAATTTTATTTCGCCGAAATGATTGGGTCGAAATGAATTTCGACCTACCGCAACAACGTCACATCCCCCACGCGTTTGCTTACCAATTCGCCACAGGTTATCTTCACAATATAAACATATACGTCCGAAGGCCCGGGCTCGCCATTAATCGTGCCATCCCAGACGGCAGCCCAGTTGTGACCAAAGCCCCCGTGAGCGGCACTCCAAGGTTGTTTTGCACTTGAAGTGTGAAGGTATCCGCGTTGCAAACCGTGAGCGTGTCGGAATTGGGGGAAGAAATTACGATGTTCTGAGCAAGGATTAAAAAATGGAGGGTGCTGAAAAGCACCAACAGGGTAAAGCGTTTGGCGAGATTCATAGGTGGTAGTAGTAGGTTTTGTTTGCTCCAAAGTAGAGCAATTTCCATGCGCGTACGCCGTATTTGTCGGTAATATTTCTTTTGTAACTGGTTAGCCTATTTTTTTATCAGGCGATTGAAAAAGTTTATTTTTGTGTTCAAATGAATTTGCCCAACGACATAGCAAGTTGCCACCGGATAATTCTGGATTTGGTATCAATTATTGAAGGTTTCAAACCTCAATTGGAGGGTTATGTCCAAGAAAACAAGCAGTTAATTGGTCAGAAAAGTAGGAATGGGCACCGTAACAGGCAAAATTTCCCTTCCCGTCCATGATCTATTAGGCAGTTTGAATCCTGTCTAAGAATCAAAAACATGGCCGAGTTTGTATTGGCGGTTCCAAAGTCCAATCTCCATAGAAATTTGAAAATTGCGACGGCCCGTTTCAGAAGTGGTTGGCGGCATGATGATGATATGACCATTTGGGGTGCGTTCAATGCGAAGCTCGGGATTTTCAACACAAAAGTCATAGAATTCCTGATCTGACAGGTTACAGCCCTGAAGTAGAATTGAACTACCGTTGCGGAATTTTAGCCGCAAATCAGAAATATATTCAGGTGCTTCGACCCTGTTTGCGAATTAATTGAGTTGGCAAATTTACAGAAAAACATGAACTTATTTGCTTGTTCAAAAATCTGTCCCCAACGCAATATGCAACAATGGTTTTTGAATTTGCCTCGATTCAATACCCCAGGCATAATCGGCTCTGAGATATAGTCCGAATATCACGGAGCGCACCCCCGCCCCATAACCCATCACAATCGGGTCACGGAAGTAGTTGACCTTCACAGTGGAAATAAGTGGGCCTTGGGTGGGGCGGATGAGAAATTTCGTATTGATGGGATTGTCAAAGGAGTATGGGCTTATGCCCTGCCAAGCGGTACCTGCGTCAAAGAATCCAACGATCTGGAAATTGCGCCAGAAGTTGCCGATGACGGGCTTTTTGAAAAAATATTTGAACACAGGAATCCGAAGCTCGGCATTCATCAATGCAAAAGTGTTGCCGTTGCGGATGTTTTGTTTGAATCCGCGCAAGTTAACGGCGGGCGCTTGGTAGGCAAATCCATCATCGGCTGGCAGGGTTATGTTTTCATTGAACTTTGGGAATACCCAGTTGTCCACACCTCCCAAGATGTACAGCATTCTTTCTGAGCCAAATGAAGTAGCGCCCGCTACCCGCACGGCCAATTGGGAACGGCGGTCGAGCATTTGATAATGACGCGCATCGAAGCCCACGACGGTCATAAAACCATTGTTGAGTTTCAGGCTCCAGTCGGGTTCTGTATTGAAGGCAAAACCCTTTACCACATCTGTGTAGATTTTGGCGCGGGTGCCTGTTTTTAAATTCAAATCTACGTCCACGGAATTGTCAAACACCGCTGCGAGGCGGATTGATGCGCGTTGCTCAGCGCGATCGGGCGTCGCAAGCGTGACAGGATCTGAACTCAGCGCACGCACCTTGTCCTCGCGCAAAGCGAAAGTGGCACGCAGGCTCGTGAACACATCCAAAGGATAACGCAATTCGTATTGCCCCATGAGGGTATTCGTGCGTTCCTGAAAGTCTGGTGGAAGACTGGGGGAGCTTGTGGGCTCGCGCAACCTACTCGTCACTAAGGTGCGGCGGTAAAGCACATAACGTTTGTCCATGCGCTTTTTTTTGTCGTCCATCCAAAGGTAATACTCGGCCCCATTGAAGGTAGTGGGGAGGCGAAACCCGGCTTCTATCACATAATTTTCCAGCAAATCCTTGAAATTGGCACGAAGCAGCACCCCTGGGGGGGGCTGCTGAAGTCGGCTCTGCGGTCCTTCGTACAATTGCAGACCTTCGAATAGCTGGTTGTTGTCCATCGTTGTGGACACATAATCCGTACGGAAACGCAACCGATAGGGTATGATTTTAAAGGAGTAAAACCGCACGATTTCGCCATTTTTGCCAAATTGGGTCGAGGGCTTTTTCAAGGGGCGACGTGGCGGCGTGAGCACCATTGAATCGGTGTTGATTCCGTTTGCCGGATCAATTTTTTCATCCGGGTCTTCCGTGGGGCGACCTTGGGCATCTTCTCTTGGCAAGCCTGGAACAGCCAAATAATCAGGGATTTGAATGAGCCAACCGGGCTCGATATAAGGCAATGAATCGGGGTTTATTGGGGTCAAAGGAAGGTCGTCGCGCCCAGCAGGATGTTTTTCCGACGTTTGGATGGCGGCTTCCAAGGGCGGTTGAGGCGGTATGGGAAGCCCCGCAGCTCGGAGGGTTTGTTCGCGCCAACGGGTGGTTTTTGCCAGCACAGGCATTTCTGGATCCACCTTTTTTTGATAAAACAACACCTTTTTTCCTTTTTTTACCTTTTCTACGGTTCGTCCACTGCGCAAGGAGGAATGTTGTTCCAGAATATTGCTGTCATAATTTGTCAGGTTCCATACGCGCGGTTTTTTCTTGTAGACGGGGAAGCTACGGATACTATCAATTTGAGTGGAGTCTATATTTAACAGCACAGTATCTAAAGGTGCTAGAAATGTCAAAATCCTGGGCAGTGGCCATTCTGTTGGCTGGGACTCATCTAATGCCTTCACCTCCGCGCCATCTTTCAGATATATAACTGCTTGGTGGTAAGCCACAAAGGGTTCCAGCACACCCACTTGTCGGTTATATATACCGCTTTCATCGCTTAGAAAGGCGAAGTGTGCAGTGTCGAGTCCAATCGGATTTCGCTCATCGAAGAGCGGCGTGTCTGTGATGCGTACCAATTCGGGACTGCGGCTTTCCAAATCGAAGAGAAAAATATCGAACTTCGCAATGGGCAGTATTGTGTCCAATCGTTGGAACGAAAGTGTGTCCGTATTTCGATTGCTGGAGAAAAGCAGGCTTTTGCGGCCATCTATCGTGGCCACAGAGGCATCTAGGTCGTCCCAAAAGTCGTTTGTTAAACGCTCTGTTTGCCGTGTGATCGTTCGATACACAAAGAGATCGGATTGGCCCTTCACCGCGGCCGAAAGGGCGATGTCGTTCGGCGAAATAAAATCCATGCTGAACACACGCTGAAACTCCGGAGAGAGATCGCTTATCTCTTTTTTCTTGGCAACAAGATCAATGCTGGCGAGCCTTGGCTTGTCTCGACGCTCGTAGAGGACAGCCAAACGTTGATTATCGGGATTCCAAGC
This sequence comes from Chitinophagales bacterium, assembly GCA_038213575.1. Classification (GTDB taxonomy): domain Bacteria; phylum Bacteroidota; class Bacteroidia; order Chitinophagales; family Saprospiraceae; genus M3007. Next base: position 8,199 of record JBBQSW010000149.1, read on the forward strand.
TATGTGTGGATAGTTAAAGTCAGTGGCTTGCAGGGCATTGCGGGAGCCCCCTTTGAGTACTCGTTTGCGTTT
>JBBQSW010000150.1:0-8235 GCA_038213575.1 Chitinophagales bacterium
GAAAGAGATCGAGTTTGCCATCGAACACAAACGCCCGTATTACTACCCCGGCTTTGTGTACGACGTGCCGAGCGAGTTTGATTACAAATTGAATTTCAACAATTTGGAGTATTTCGACTGGTGGGGCAACTGGTACCCACTCGGGCGGATGCCGGTGCGCGATTGGCGCAGCGAATATGAGGTGGCGCCGCCGCTGACAGAGGAGGAGTTGAAGGATTATGGGAAGGATGTGCCGATGTAAGCCTAGAGACGAAAGCCAACCTATTGGGTTTAAATTGCAGTCTAAGTAAAAAATATCTTTGAATATGAAACTACTGCATTTTCTCTTCGCCACAGCACTGCTCTGTACGCTACTATTTTCAGCCTGTAAACACGATTTTTGTGGTTTTTCAGAGGCCGACCCCGTTCCCAATCTTGGACCCATTAGTTTTGAAAATTTGGCCATCGGCCAGACGAGCAAATACCTGGGGCTTTGGGGAGAAGGCTACGACAACAACAGCAATGATATCTTTGGGTACACAGACGATACCTTGCAACTCGAAATTGTAGGCCAGGACGCTCAGGGTTTCAAAGTTAAGGAATCCTTTCATTATGTGGGCGATGTGCTTGACTGGCTGAAGCCCGACAAAGACAGTGTGTATTATTATTATTTGGAAATAGAGAACGATACGCTGCGCATCCATCCAGCTCATGGTAATTATATCTTATCGCGAATTTTTGCCTACCACACGAGTAAAATCGGCCTTTCTTTGGGGAACATTGCTTCGCCAAAAATTGAAATAACTGGCTGGAAGACCGCTATGAATTACTGCGAATGCCGCCGAATTGGCTTTGCAGAAAACTATTCCCTTTTTGGTCAAAACTATCCCTTGCTGAATGTAGTGGTAGAAAATTCGCCCATGTCCTTTGATGGGAATGGAGAGACCTACGTTTATTCCAAATCTGATGGTATCATTCGTTTCTCTACCTATAGTTGGTGGACTCAAAGCGGAATAGGGTGGGATCTGCTTCCGTGAAATCAGGGTCTGCCGACTGCTCAGTGCGTTTAATTACAGATTGAATCCCCGTTTGTGAGCGCTGAAAGATAATGGTTCTAAGTACCTGAGCAAAAATACATTTATGAAACACATAGTCACAGTAGGACACATAGTGTTGAATATCACAACTATGTGTCCTACTGTGACTATGTGTTTAATAAATTTAAATGACTATCCGTATACTGTACCCCATCCATAAATGTACTGTCATTGGCTGGGTTAAAACCACGAAGTGGTTAAATATGATTAGCCCCCGATGCAATCGGGGGTAGAAATGCATCAAGGTAACAACCACGAAGTGGTTGAATGTGAACGTTTTGGACAAATTCAACCCCATTCGGGGTTGCTAACAACATCACTATTACCCCGCATTTCATACGGGGCTATTCATTTTTGACCCTTTCAGGGTCTCCTACGCTTGTTTGGGGTACAACATACGGATAGTCATTTAAATTTATTTTTGCTCACTTACTTATATTTTCAGAATCTTATACGTTTTGGTATTGCCATTCGATGTGAACTCGACATACAAAATGCCCGAGTGCTCAGATTCCAATTGTAATTCAAGGGAAGTTTCCCCTATTACCAGCTTACCTTGATCAAGGGTGCGTCCAAGGCAGTCAAACACCTTAAAATTAAGATTAGAAGCAAGTGGGGGAAAAGAGAAAAAGAGGTTTCCATTTGTTGGATTTGGAGCAATTGAAATATTGTAATCATCTATTTCATTTGCGTTCACATAACCACAGAGCGTATTTCCAATGTTGCCTTCGTAATGAATATCCCCGTCCTCATAGCATCGCAGATAGCCTGGGAAAATTAATAGGCACAGTCCGCTTTGCCCCCACCAATAGCCTGAATTAATTGCACCAATACGCTCTACGATTTTACCTGTCCCCCCGAGGCCACCCATTAGCCAGCACTCCTCTGAACTTTGACAAATGCTGCTGACATATTGCACACGCAGTGGCCAACCTCCAATGTCTTCTATTCCAGTAGAGTCTATTCTATATACAATGCCCCATGTCTGGCCAGGGTTGGGAACCATACATCCGTTAAAAATATCAAAATGATCTACTTTAGATCGGATGGTATCACCAGGCTTTGCACCAAAATTGAAGAGGAGTTCCCATTGATTGTCAACATAATAAAAAACAGAATCGGAATTAGCATAGACATATTTATTGAGATCTAGAAAATCTTGAAATTGCCCGTTTATCCATTGCGAACAAGCTAATTCCCGGGCAGTCAAGCCACCTAATAAGGTATCTTTTGTTACGGTAAAAGTGTATAAATTATGATCAGGTATTTGTTCTCCCGGACGATAATGCCAACGGGCACCGATGGGCGCAAAGGCTTGAAATTGGCCCCATAAATTAATCATTGGGAGGCAAAAAAAGAAAATTGCAACAACGGCTTTCGATTTCATAATTAAATTAATGTTGAAGCTCAAAAAATGAGGAAAAGAGCCGGATAGACATTTTGGTTCGCTATCGCACAATCATAAAAGTAGCCGAAAGCGGGGACTGTTCTACGCTTATAGCTCGACAGAAATAAAGTCCATTCGGAAGATTGTCTATTGGTATGCTAAGCGAACGTTCTTCCGGATTGAGATGCATGGTCGAGCAATGTGCTCCTCCCAAAGTACCTATTTCCAACCTTTTCGAGCCAGACCAAGCCTTGGGCAGCAAAACTTCGAGATATTCATTTGCTGGGTTGGGGAAGAGTTTCAAGCCCTCTGCTTTTTCTGTTGTTGGTTCGGAAAGTGACACGGGTGTGTTGATGCCTAGCGTATCGCAAGGGCTGTTGGGAAGGTCGTAAAGTCGGAAGTTGGGGAAATGAGGGAGGGTACGGACGTTGGTAACAGGGAGTTGAATATCCTGAGGCACGAAATTGATGTTCGCAATCCCAGTTCCCTCGGGGTTTTTCAAAGCGTGGAAATAACGGGCACGGGAAGGGATATTGCCATATATTTTATCATCTGGGCCATTCATAAGGTAATGGAATGTGTTGCCCGGCACGGTATATGGCCCTTGTCCGTAGGAAAAGCGCATGGTGTCCAACTTGGGCGCATTTGATTCCAAATCCGCTCGGAAAAGTACATTGTGCGATGTGGCATAGAGATAGCGTCCAGAAGGCGAGAATACCACTCCGCCGCCCGCGAACCAGTGCGCGGGCGCAGCCAATTCGAGTGGTGTGCCAAGCAACCCGGCACAACGGTCGAAGCCCAGCACGGTCACTTTGCAGTCGCCCCAATGGGCTATCATGCTACCGTCGAGCGAGGCAGCGGTTTGACCGTGGTGCTCACATGCACCTTCGCCTAAAGTCAGATTTTGCACAGGCATTTCCTCAAACCCTTGCGGTGACAGGAGGAATGTATGCCATTTTGCATTGCCGAATTCAGGCACAAGCACCCACCAGTCGCGCCCGTTGGCATGGCGCAGCGCGGTGAAATTGCCCAAATCTGAGTCCAGCAAAACGTTGTTTTTTGTTAAAACATCGCCAAGCCCATTTTGCAGCTCCATATCAATCACTGAATAGTAAAGCGGGCCGAGACGCAATTTTCGCATCGGCTCGTAGGCAGCGCCAATATGCAACAGGCAGTAGCGCAGCGAGTCGCCCGGCATGGGCAAGGCCATAGCTCCTTGCGGTAAAATGTACCCTTTCCAGGGGCAGATCTGGTCACTGATTCCGCCAGGGTTGAGGGCAAAGCCGTTGGGCATTACCTCATGGTTGCGGTTTGCAATTTCACAGCCATTGGAATAAAAAAGTAGTTTACCCTCCCTATCTGCGGCTATGGCAGCCGTGCTTTCAAAATTGAAAGCAAGCGGTGTTTGCTGGATTTGCATCCCGCCATTCTGAAAGCTCAACTCAAACTGCCCGTAGCCCACTATGCCCGGAAATTCATCGTATCCGCCCAACCATAGCTTGTCCGATAATTGGGCGTGAAGGCTTAAATATGAAAGCCCTAAAAGTATAGTCGAGTACAAATGTTTCATTTTGTTCCAATTAGTTTTTATCCTCTTTTTTGTCTGATTCGGCCTTTTTCTTATCTTCATTTCGCCTTTTCAAAGCCAACTCTGCCATGTTCAAATCAGGTGTTCTAGGCTGCTTGCTGGGCTGTGCATTTTGAAATAGCGGCGGCAGTAGGGTGTAGCCTTCTGGCTTGTTGAGTGCCGGCGGATACCAATCACTTTTGGTGAAGCCGTCGCCCGGTTGTTGGCCATTAAGTGTATCGCAGGGCGATCCTTCCCACTCACCGAGGCGGTAGTTGGGAAAGAGGCACATGGTACCGTTGTTATACTTTGGCAGCGCAAGACCATGCTGTTCTACATCAGCGGTTTGGCCTGGTAGGTAGGGATGGTGGATAAGGTGCATGGATAATGTACTATTAGTAGTGGCGTAATATATTTTGCCGTTGGGGGCAAGGTTGGGATTCCAAAAGCCAGTGGTATATGGCTCTTGTGGCGAAGCGTACCCGTCAAAATAGGCCACCGTGTCTAGTGTGGCGAGCAGGTCAGGTGCTTTTACATCAACTACCGTTAATGCTTGATATGAAGAAAGGTAAAGGTGTCTGGAATCGGGGGCAAAGACGGCGAAGGCACCTAAAAATTGATCATTGGCAAAAGGCTGGGCTTTCATATTGCTCAGAGTACCCGTGCAACGGTCAAAATCAAAAATATACAACCCTCGTCTCCCAGCAGCGCGAACATAAGTACTCCCATCAGGCGAAATATCGTTGACAGACTGAAATTCTGCCCCGGGAAACAAATAAGGCATTACCGTGGTGAATGGCCCGTGCACACCATCCGGGTCGAGCAAAAAAACATACATATAGGGGGTTTGCACCTCTCCTGCAATGACCCACCAGTCGCGCCCGTTGCCGTGTTTGACCGCTACGGGGTCTATATAATGCCTTTGATCGGCATCGCTGCCAGGCAGCAATACCTTGTTTTTTTCCGTCACCACGCCCAAACCATTGTTGCCCTTCATGTCAATGATGGTATAGTAAAAGGGTGAGCTTTTGTAGTGTATAGTGGATGCAAGGTGAAAGAGATAATATTCTTTTTGCTTTCCGGGTGCAGGCAGGGCAAAGCAGAATGGGCCGTTTGGGTAGGATTGGCTTTTCCAATCAGGCCATAAAGTGCCTGGATTAATGGTGTCTCCATTCACCATCCGGTCGTGAGTAGTATCGCGTATAGAGATACCGTTGGTGTAAAAGGCTAAATTGCCTGAAGAATCGCTACATACGCCGCAATAAAAACCAAAATCAATTTTCTTTTTTTGTGGGTAGAGCAAGGGGGGCTCAAAGGAGAAATCCATGTTCATCCCGCCGAACACCGGGTCGCTGCTATTGGCATACAAGCACCACATCCAAATATTGTCGTGTTTCTGAGCAAAACAGGTGATTGAAGACCATGCAAGCACTGAGATAATAAGCAATCGGAATGGCATAGGTAAATTCTTAAAAGAATGAAATGCGAAGAAACAAAACGCCGCCTGTTGGCCTTTATCAACAGGCGGCGCATTTGGAGAGCAAATTTAGTGTAATACGACTAACTTTCCAACAAATCGGCGACCTTCCGAACCTTTTATGGAAACCGTGTATAAGCCATTAACCAAGTCTCGGACATCTAACACATACGAATATGCTTCCTTCACATCCATTGTTTTGATCACCCGACCTTGCAAATCACTCACAAGCAAGGTAGCAGATGTCGGTATTTCAAATGCAATGGAGCAAAAATCGCCTGATGGATTAGGAGCGAGCTTTCCGGCCCAGATTTGCGATTTACTGCTACGTTCTCCAAAACCGGGGCACATCGCCAGATCATCATAGTCCGATTTCTCAATGGCAGCTCGCGCCATAATCACCCCAATACCCCCTGCAAAGCGACATTGGTCAGCGATTGCTTGTTAGGTATTTTGCTCTGTAGCCGTCCAAGCAGCGTATCCCGAAATGGCTCTTTGAGCCAAAAGCGTCAACACCGTTTTTAGGTTTGATTCCCATATCTCTAATGGGCTGATATTGCCCAAGTCTTGAAGCAGCTGAGTCGCGTCTGCTACAACGTCTGATTGGTATTGAGTCGAAAGATTTTGGTTAGTTTGCTGCAATGCCAATAGACCTGTTTCTAAACCAGCAATTTCTTGCGCGATCTGTTCCTGTTGTGCGAGTGTTTGCGCTTGACTCATTTCCAAGGTCTTTGCTTTTATTTGTTCTAGTTTTTGGACTATAGAAGATTGATTGCTGTTCCAAGTACTTTCAAATGTCGTATTATATAGTTCAACACTCTCCCAATCCCTAGCAGCGCGACTCAACTTTCCAATGTTGCCTACATCATTTGCATTGTAAAATTGTAATTCATCGCTTCCGGAACTAAGCAACTCTGGGTGGTTAGACAAAGACCCAAAAGCATTTAGACCTGCCTCCCATAAAGATGCTGGGTAGCCTTTATATGCTTGGAATTCTCCTGCTATCACTAGTGCATCTGCCCCTGATATAGGAGGTGTACTGACGGGATTTAAGTAACAAAGGTCATAAGCTGGGTTGGGGGTTGGTTCAGTCATTGGGGTCACAAACCAGCCATCGGCAGGAATCCTTGGATTTGCCCAAAAAGCACTATTCATATTTGAGGTGCTTATCGTGAACAATGAGGCCAATTTTGCACCTTGGCCAGGGTCACCATCAAAAAGAGCTTCTGTAGTTCCATTTCCGAGCCAAACATTGTTTCTCTTGAACTGTTGACCAATGATAGTGCCGGAAGCAAGGAAAAGCCCCGTGGCGTTGTCAGCTTTGATGGTGTTGCTTCTGAGTTGGTTTTTATCACAGGCAGGGCCGAAAAAACTAAGACCATCGTTAAGGCCCTCAACAGTGTTGCAACTGATCGAATTGTTACCAGACTCTCGTGCGTAAATGCCACGGTATTTGGACTGACCTTGGCTTGGGCCACTACTTATGACGTGGTTTTTTATAACATCGTTCAGAGGGGAAGAAAACAACCTTATCCCTTCATAAATTCGTTCATTTACTGTTTGATAGTTTTGGTGAAGGGTATTAAACTCAATATTAGCATTGGATGACCCAGTTAAAGAAATACCGTAATGTTGCCAAATTTCCGAACCGGCGGACGTTGTTTTCAAATTATCATGAATAGTGTTGTTGACAATTTGTGCTTTAGGCGAACCAGTCATGGTATTATTACTCCATTTGATCCCTAACCTTGTCTGGCCTTCTATTGGGTTATCTAAATTGTCTAAAACCAGGTTGTTTTGAATAATGGCACTCCGAAACTTTGCATTTGTACAGCTAATTGCTTGAAGGCCAAACAACTCAAACCGATTGTTAATAAGGTTAATTGCAATAGGGAGGACTGGAATTGCTGGCACAATGCTAATATTAATCAATTGAGTCCCTCGCTTAAAAAGGGCATTCTGAACCGTAAGATTATAGTTGACCGAATAAATCCCGTTAGAATAATTGTCAGTTATTGCGGTACTAGACTCTAAATTCCCAAGCCCGAATATGTTGGCATTAAAAATGCCTCCTTCTCCAATAAAATTCATAGCTTCTCCACCAGCTTTATCACGGAAAACAGTGTTGTGCAACTCTACATTTGAGTTACTCGCTTTAATTCCTATTCTGTAATTCCGAATTGTGTTAGGAGTTCCAGTTAAATCCTGATTCCCTATATTGATAAATGGAACATTTATTAATGAAATGGCGTGCGGAAAACCACCAGTTGCGCAAATTGACGGTGGATTTGAAATCAATTCAAAGGAATTGTGTGCAATACCTTCGCCCAATGTTACTGCACTTCCTGTGACTCGAATACCATAACGATTGTCTATAAAACTATTACCTAGTATTTTTGCCTTTGATCCTTGTGTCAAATCAACTCCAACGCAAGAATTTTTCACCGTAGTTCCTGATAAATTAACCGTTCCCCCAAGCACGTTGATTGCTAAATCACCACCGCTTATTTCTCCACCTTCAAAAGTAAAAGTGCCATTAGAGAATACTCTTATATCGCTCCAGTGATCTCCACAACCCCGAATGGTAACATTACCAAGGGTCGCAAAATCACTTCCAACTGTCAATCTGGCTCCTGGCAACAGGATAATTTCGCTTCCATCAAAAAAACGATACGGAACATCAAACTGAAGATTGGTTTTGACAATGATTTTTTGTGGAGTATTTGCG